>JADFPE010000062.1:936-21080 GCA_022562495.1 Acidobacteriota bacterium | reverse complement strand
AGGGCCGAGGGCTGGCCCAGTCGGTGTCGCTGGCGGCGCTGGTGGCCGGCGAGGTGCGCCCCGAGGAGGACCAGTTCAGTCTGCACGCGGACCACGACCACCCGGTGCACCGCTGGGGTATGGCGATCGACCTGGATGCCTGCAACGGGTGCAACGCGTGTGTGGCGGCTTGCTACGCCGAGAACAACATCCCGGTGATGGGCGCCGAGGCGATGCGACGTGGCCGGACCATGGCGTGGCTCCGGATTGAGCGGTTCGTCGAGCCGGGTCCGGGGGACGCGGGACCGGACATCCGCTTCCTGCCGATGCTCTGCCAGCACTGCGACCACGCGCCGTGTGAGACCGTCTGTCCCGTGTTCGCCACCTATCACACCGACGAGGGGCTGAATGCGCAGGTCTACAACCGTTGTGTCGGCACCCGCTACTGCTCGAACAACTGTCCCTACAAGGTCCGCCGTTTCAACTGGTTCACGCCGGAGTTCGACGCGCCGCTGCAGTTGCAGCTGAACCCGGATGTCACCGGCCGCAGCAACGGCGTGATGGAAAAGTGCACCTTCTGTGTGCAGCGGATCCAGGACGGCAAGGAGGTCGCCCGGGACGAGAGCCGCCCGGTGCGGGACGGCGACGTCACACCGGCGTGCGCCCAGAGCTGTCCGGCGCAGGCGATCGTCTTCGGTGACATGAACGACTCGACGAGCCGGGTGTCGCAGCTGTCGGCCGACGCGCGCGGGTACCACGTGCTGCATGCACTCAACACGCGGCCTGCGGTGACATACCTGAAGAAGGTGACGCGGACTGGTTAGGCCGTTTGGGCGGCCCGAGACGAGAATCTTGTACTCGATTGGGACCGCGAGTGACGGCCGAGGCGCGCACGTGCGCACCTCGCGGGCGCGGAGTGGGGCCTGGGGGTCCCCGCGCAGCGCCCGCGTGCGGTTCGGGGCCAAGCCCCGTCTAGGAGACGATGAGCTTCGCGACGATCAACGACGATATCCTGCGCACGCTCCGCCCACCCGGCGCCCTCTACTACGCCGGGCTGGCGCTGGCGCTCGTCGCCCTCTCGATCGGCGTGCTGGCGTTTCTGTACCAGGCCCGGACCGGCATGGGTGTCGCCGGCTACGAGCATCCGATCCTGTGGGGCGTCTACATCACCAACTTCGTCTTCTGGGTCGGTATCGCGCACTCCGGCACGCTGATCTCGGCGGTCCTGTTTCTGTTCCGGGCCACATGGCGCACAGCGGTGGCTCGCGCCGCCGAGGCGATGACCGTCATCGCGGTCGCGACAGCGGGGTTGTTTCCGATTATCCACATCGGACGCCCGTGGTTCTTCTACTGGTTGATTCCCTACCCGAACGAGCGCGGGCTCTGGGTGAACTTTCGCTCGCCGCTGGTCTGGGACCTGTTCGCCATCGGCACCTATCTGACGGTGAGCGTGATGTTTCTGTATCTCGGGCTGTTGCCGGACATCGCCGCGGCGCGCGACACGATCACGGACTGGCGCCGACGGGTCTATCGCGTGCTGTCGCTGGGCTGGCTCGGCACGGACCGGCAGTGGCGGCACTACATGGCGTTGTACGGATTCTTTGCCGCCCTGGCGACCCCGCTCGTCGTGTCGGTCCACAGCGTCGTGTCCTGGGACTTCGCGATGTCGATCCTGCCGGGTTGGCACAGCACGATCTTCGCGCCGTACTTCGTGGCCGGGGCGATCTTCTCCGGCCTCGCGATGGTGATCACGCTGCTGGTGCCGATGCGGCGGATCTTCAAGCTCGAGAGCTACATCACCGTGCATCACTTCGAGAACCTCGCGAAGCTGATGCTGATGACGTCGCTCATCGTCAGCTATGCGTACGTCGTGGAATTCTTCATCGCCTGGTACAGCGGCAGCCCGTTCGAACAGGGGACGTTCTACGATCGGATGTTCGGGCAATACTGGGCATACAGCTGGACGATGTTCACGTGCAACGTGGGTGTCCCGCTGCTGCTGTTCTCGAAGGCGATTCGCACCAACCTGAGGGCGTTGTTCGTCATCTCGATCTTCGTCAACATCGGGATGTGGCTGGAACGCTACGTGATCATCGTCAGCTCGCTCTCGCACGACTTCGACCCGGCAAACTGGTCGGGTGTCTATTCGCCGACCTGGGTGGAAGCGGCGATCACCCTCGGCGCATTCGGACTCTTCTTCACGCTGTTCCTGCTGTTCGTGAAGAACTTTCCCGCCATCTCGATCACCGAGATGAAGGAGACGATGGCTCAGTCGACCAAGGCCGACCGGGGCGCGTGGCCAGACCCGGTGTAGTGTCATGGCTGTTCGCGAAGCTGCGCTCCGAACGGACGCAGCATCGGGGCGCAGCCTCGCTATCTGGGGCTGCTCTTACAGCCCCGCCACGCGGGGGCCTCGACAGCACTGGCGGGCAACGAAGAACATGATTCAGCCGTGACGATGTCACCCTCAGGAGATGTCTAGAGTGAAGATTCTCGGTATCTACGACCGCAGCACGAAGGCGGCGGTCTGCGCCGGGACGATCCTCGACAAAGGTCTGGGCGACGTGGTCACCTATTCGCCGGTGCCGGACCACGCCCTCGACCGGGCGCTGCGGGTCACGGTCAGCCCGGTGCGGCTCTTTGTCCTCATCGGGGGTCTGATCGGATGCGCCACGGGGTTCATCTTTCCGATTTACACCGTGCTCGACTGGCCGCTGATCACCGGCGGCAAACCGCTCATCTCGATTCCACCCTTCGTGGTCATCGCGTTCGAGTTGACGATCCTGTTCGCGGCGGTTGGGGGTATGGCCGGGTTCCTGCTGCTGTCGCGGCTACCGCGCATGACCGGCCGGCCGGCGCCAGACACGCGGTTTACAAACAACCTGACGGGCGTTAGCGTCACGTGTGCACCGAACCAGGTGGCGGAGGTGCGAGCGATGCTCGAGCGCTCCGGCGCGAGCGAGATCCGGGAGTGACCAGGAAGCACCCGATACGGCGCTCGAATCGACCGTCCCGTCTCGCCGTGACGTGGGTCATCGTGGTCATGGCAGGCGCGGTCGTGCTGGCGCAGCTCTCGTTCATGCGCAACATGCACACGGGCCCGGTCGTACTGCCACAGGTGGCGCCACGGATGCCCGTCGAGGACACGATCGCGGTCGATGGCCCCCTGATCCTGGACCGGCTGTCGTCGCAAGGACTGCCCAACCCGCGACCCAACACGCCCGAGGTGCGGGACGAGGGCGCGTGGCTGTATGACGTCTACTGCGCCGTCTGCCACGGCGCGACCGGGCAGGGCGACGGACAGATCGCCGAGCACTACCGACGCATGCCGAACCTGTCGGCACCCAACGTCCGGAACTACACCGACGGGTGGATCTACAGCATCATCCGCGAGGGCGGACGCAACATGCCGGCGTTTGCCGCGTCGATGAGCGTGGATGAGCGGTGGGCCCTCGTGCACTTCGTGCGGACCTTCACGAGACCGAGTGTCCCGTAGTCGTGGTGCGCGAAACGAGTCCCAGGCGGGGCATCCCGCCTGTCGGCGTTGCTCCTCGGTCACAGTTGCCCAATCTGCTCCCTCGTCTCGCCTTGCCAACCGGGCGCCGCGCCGGGGACTTCTTCCACGAACCACGGCGACGGAACACTAGATGATCGCCGTCGGCACCCCGGTCGTCTCGGACGACACGCGCCGCCTCTATGTCGGCGCCGGTGTCGTGGGCGCGGCGGCGTTTCTGTATGGCGTGTTCCTGGGCGACAGTATCCGAGCGTGGCAGTCGTTGCTGGTGAACTTCCTGTTCTTCGGCGGGCTGGCGCAGGCAGGCGTCGTACTCTCGGCGATGATGCAGGTAACCTCGTCGCGGTGGGGTCGCGCGCTGAAACGCACCGCGGAAGCGACGTCGGCGTTCCTCCCGGTGTCGTTCGTGCTGTTGCTCGTCTTGCTGGCCGGTGTGTCCGACTGGGCACCGTGGGTCCACGCGCCGGTCGAGGCCAAGCAAGCCTGGCTCAACATCCCATTCTTCGTCACCCGGCAGATTCTCGGGTGCCTGCTGCTCGGCGGGATCAGCCTGGCCTACGTCTACCGGTCTGTGCGTCCGGACATCGGGCTGCTCGACCAGTCTGGTGAGCACGCGGCCACGGGGTTCGCCCGCCACCTGATCGCCGGGTGGCGCGGCATCGACGAGGAGCGCGAGACCGCCCAACGATCGCAGGGCCGTCTGGCACCGGCGGTGTTGATTGCGTACGCGTGGGTCTTCACTCTGGTCGCGTTCGACTTTTTCATGTCGCTCGACCCGCACTGGTTCTCGAGCCTGGCGGGTGGCTACTACTTCATCGGCAACCTGTTCGCCGGGTTCGCCTTTCTGGCGGTGACCGCTGTCTGGGCGCGCGAGCGGCTGCAGTTGACGACGTATATCGGCCCCCACCAGCTGCACGACGTCGGCAAGCTGCTCTTCGGCTTCTGCATCCTCTGGGCCTACATGTTCTGGTCACAGTATCTGGTGATCTGGTTCGGCGACCTGCCGGAGGAAACCGAGTTCATTGCGCACCGGATGCACGGCGCCTGGGCGCCGCTCGCCTGGACCGTGTTCGCCATGGTGTTCGTCATCCCGTTCGTCGTGCTGCTCAGTCGCGCCGTAAAGACCAGCCCGCGCGGGCTGACCGCCATCGCGTGCGTGGGTTTGGTCGGCATGTGGCTCGAACGCTTCATCCTCGTGTCCCCGTCGTTGTGGCACGGGGATGGGGTGCCGCTGGGCGTCGTCGAGCTGCTGGTCACAGTCGGCGTACTGGGTCTCTTTGCGTGGTGCTTCACGACGTTCCTCCAGACCTTCCCGGTGCTGCCGCTGTCCGACCCCCGACTGGAGCCGGCGTCGGCCCATCCAGACGCGCACGATGTCCACACGGAATGAGGCTCGACAGCACACGACAGGAGACAGAAGGCGGGCGTCAGAAGGGAGCCGGAGGGCGTCGCCGGCGTCACACCCAGGACCCGGCCAGCCACAACCCTCCAATCCGACATGGTATCCTCGCACTCCCCGACGAAGCATCCCCGATGGCCGCGCGCCCCCATCAATTCATCTCGACACCGGACACCGGCGTCTCGCCGCTCTCACCGGAATGGCACGTGCGGCGGCGATTCGCGCGACGGTTGCGGCTGCTCGGCATCCCCGAGAACCTGACCGGCTGGAGCGTGCTGGACATCGGCGCCTGGCACGGCTACTTCTCGTTCGAGTGCGAGCGCCGCGGCGCCGACCGGGTGCTGGCAGTCGACCGGTTCGCCTGGGACCGGTTCGGGATGACGGAATTCCTGGCGGCCCATCAACGCCTCGGGTCGCGCGTCGAATATCAGCACGTCGACGTGCACGAGCTCGATGTCGAGGCCATCGGGCAATTCGATCTGGTGCTGCTACTCGGGGTGTTCTACCATCTGCGCAACCCGCTGGCGGCGCTGGAGCGGATCGCGCGCGTGACGAAACGTCTGCTGATCTGCGAGACGCACGTCCTGCTGCCGTTCATCCACGAACGGTATCCGCTCGTCTCCTTCTTCCCGGGTGACGAGCGGACCGATGAGCAGACCTACGACTTCTGCGGCATCCCGACCATGACCGCGCTGACCGAGATGCTGCGGTTCACCGGCTTCGACGACGTTGAGATCGTCTACCGGCCGTCGTTCCGCTACTGGAAGAAATTCGTGGCCCTGGTGACGACACGCCCCCAGTCGGGACGCGGGATCGTGCATGCGAGGCCTGGACCACCAAGGCGTCAGGAGACGGGAGGCAGGAGTGCGGAGAATGCCTGAGGGCTTGGCCAAGGAGAGACCCACGCCATGAACATCGCGGTGATCGGACTGGGAACCATGGGCGCCCCGATGGCGACCAACCTGCTCGAGGCGGGCCACAGCGTGGTCGTGCACAACCGGACGCGCGAGCGGGAGAAACCGCTCGTGGAGCAGGGCGCAACACGCGCCGACAGCCCGGCCGCGGCGGCGCGTGACGTCGAGGTGGTGCTGTCCTGTGTCTCGGACACCCCGGACGTCGAGCAGGTGCTGCTCGACCCGGAGATCGGCGCCATCAACGGTCTCGGCGAGGGTGGACTGGTGATCGACTGTTCGTCGATCGCGCCGGCGGCGACGCGCGAGATTGCGGCCCGCTTCGCCGAGAAGGGCATCGGGTACGTCGACGCACCTGTGTCTGGCGGCTCGGAAGGCGCCATCAAGGGCACGTTGGCCATCATGTGCGGAGGGAGCGCGGCCGATGTCGAGCGGGCCACGCCGGTGCTCGAGGTCTTGGGCAGCAAGCTGACCCACGTTGGCGACGTCGGGTGCGGTCAGATCGCCAAGGTGGCGAACCAGGTGGTCATTGCCGGCACCTTCCTGGCCCTGGGCGAAGCGCTGACGCTCGCCCACAAGGCAGGCGCCAACCCGGAGAAAGTGGTCGAGGCAATCGGGGGCGGGGTGGCCGGTTCCTGGATTCTGCAGAACCGGTCGTCCAATATGTTGAACGACACCTATCCGCTCGGCTTCCGCACGCGGCTGCATCGCAAGGATCTCGCCATCGCCCTGGACACAGCGCGCACATTCGAGGTGCCGGTGCCGGTCACAAGTCTCGTGGCGACGATCGAGGATAGTCTGATCGCGCAAGGCTTCGGCGACGAGGACATGTCGAGCCTGGCCCGCTTCGTGCGCAGAGGCGCCAACGTGCCGGACGGGCCGATGAAGGGATGAACGAAGAACGGGGACGGCAGACGGGCCGCCTGGACATCGCGGGAGTCCGTCAGGCCGTCGAACGCGGTCCCGAAACGAGTCTTGTGTGGCGATGCTGGCCTCGGCAACGGCCCCGCCGCGCACGTGCGCGGCGCGCGGTCGCGGAGTGGGGCTCTGGGGGCCCCGCGCAGCGTCCGCGTGGGGTCCGGGGCGAAGCCCCGGGTAAGAAATGAGCACGAAGGTCTATCCCAGTTCGGCGGCCGCGCTCGAGGGGCTCCTCCACGACGGCATGACGCTGATGGTGGGCGGTTTCGGGCTGTGCGGCGTGCCACAGAACCTGGTGCAGGCGCTGCACGACTCCGGGGTGAAACAGCTGACCTGTACCAGCAACAACGCCGGTGTGGACGGCGCCGGGCTCGGACTGCTGCTCGAGGCACGGCAGATCGACAAGATGGTTGCCAGCTACGTTGGGGAGAACAAGCTGTTCGAGCAGCAGTTCCTCGACGGCGTCATCGAGGTGGAACTGAGCCCGCAGGGCACCATGGCGGAGCGGATACGTGCCGGGGGCGCCGGCATCGCCGCCTTCTTCACCCGGACCGGCTACGGCACGCCGTTGACCGAGGGCAAGGAGACCCGACAGTTCGATGGCCGCTGGTATGTGCTGGAAACGGCCCTACGCGCCGACGTGTCGCTGGTGAAGGCCTGGAAGGCGGACGAGGAGGGCAACTTGGTCTACCGGATGACGGCGCGCAACTTCAATCCGTCAATGGCGGAGGCCGGCCGGGTCACGGTCGCCGAGGTGGAGGAACTCGTTGCGCCGGGAGAGATCGACCCTCACCTGGTGCACACACCCGGCATCTACGTTGACCGGATCGTCATCGGGGAGAATCAGGACAAGGTGATCGAGCGCCGGAAGACCCGCCCGGCGTCGTAGGCAACCTCGTCAGCGGGACATCACCCGAAAGTGAAGCGGCGGGTCGCTCTGCTGCGCTTCCTGGAGCGCCTCGTCCACCAGATGGTGATCTGGCGAGAGATGGCAGACCGGGTCGGTCGCTGCTGGATCGCCGGTCATCAGGAAAGCCTGACAGCGACACCCGCCAAAGTCGATCTCCCGCCGATCGCAGCTGCGGCACGGCTCGGGCATCCACTCGGTCCCGCGAAACCGCTTGAACACGGGCGCGTTGAACCAGATCTCCTCGAGCGAGTGATCCGCCACGTTTGGGAACTCGAGCCCCGGGATCTCACGGGCCGTCTGACAGGGCAGGACGAACCCGTCGGGCGCGACACCCATGAACACCGTGCCCCACCCCTGCAGACACGCCTTCGGGAACTGCTCGAAGTAGTAATCGGGTAACACATGTTGGATGTTGAGCCCGTCCGTGCCGGCCGCGCGCACCCGCTCGACCACCGCATGGGCGTGGTCGAGCTGTTGGCGGGTCGGCATCAACGCCGCGCGATTCCGGAACGCCCACCCGGTGTACTGAGTGTGCGCCAGCTCGAGCCGGTCGACCTGCCAGTCCTGCGCGAGCGCGATCACCTCCTCGATCCGGTCCAGGTTGTGCCGGTGCAGCACGACGTTCAGCGTCACGGGGAACCCGAGCCGTTTGGCGCCGAGTACCGCGTCACGCTTGCGGTCGAACGAGGCGGCGCCGGCCAGCCAGTCGTTCGAGTCGGGCCGGGAATCGAGCAGGCTGACCTGCAGATGGTCGAGCCCCGCCTCACGCAGCCGCTCCAGCTTCGCGTCGTCGGCCACCGTGGCGCCGGTGCTCATGTTCGTGTAGAGGCCGGCCCGGCTGGCCTCGCGCACGAGCTCGAGGATGTCGCGACGCACGAGCGGCTCGCCACCCGAGAGGTGGAGCTGCACGACGCCGAGGTCGGCCGCCTCGCCGAACACACGCACCCAGGTCGCCGTGTCGAGCTCCCGTCGATACTGGGCCAGCTCGATCGGATTGCTGCAATAGGGGCACTGCAGCGGACACCGGTAGGTGACCTCAGCCAGGAGCGCCAGCGGCCTAGTCAACGGCTTTGTCACGGAGCACTCCCCTGTCAGCCAGATCCCGTAGGAACTCGTGCACGTCGTCGGCCGGCTCCGATCCCGGGTAGGTGTCCTTCAAGGTGGCGATCAGGTCGTCTGCGGACCGTCCATCGCACAGACGCACGATGGCCGTGCTCGTCTCGTTCAGCACGATCATTCCCTCGGGGAAGACGAGTTGATGCTGGTTGCGCACCTTGTCCCAGCGATAGCGCGCACCCATGGCGAGCACCGGCAGACGGATGAGGCGTTTCTCCTTCATGACCCTCGATGCTGGACTGCCTCGAACGCCCTGATGGTACACCGTGCCGCGCGACGCGCATAGCGCAGCTCGCGATCGCCGCGCAGGGCCCCTGTCGCTCCGCCCGTCTGCGGCACGAACATGGGACCGGCGCAAGTGCACTCGACGTCATGACGAAACTGAAGACAGTGCGCGGCGGTTCGTGCTAGGCTCCCGCGTGGCACACCCCCGTCGCCGTTCGTCACAGCGATCTGCTTGGTCTGCAGGGGTCTCACAATATTCTCACCAGAATCGGGGCATATCAAGATGTTGGTGCACATACTGGGCTCCGGCGCCGGTGGTGGGTTTCCCCAGTGGAACTGCAACTGTCGCAACTGCCGCCGAGTGCGGAGCGGTGAACTCACAGGACCAACTCGTACCCAATCGTCGATCACCGTGAGCGGGAACGGCACCGACTGGGTGTTGATCAACGCATCGCCTGATATCAGGGAACAGCTGGCGTCCTTTCCGCCGATGCAGCCGGGGCGTGCGGTCCGCGACACCGGCATCTGCGCCATTCTGGTGGTGGATGCGCAGATTGACCACACGACGGGGCTGGTGCTGCTACGAGAGCATCAAGCACCGTGGGATCTCTACTGCACGCGGGCAGTGCATGAAGACCTGACGACAGGGTACCCGTTGATCAACGTCCTCTCCCATTTCAAGGGGGTCAACTGGCACGAAGTGCCTGTGGATGAATCCACGTTCACCATTCCGAAGGCGGACGGTCTGGTGTTCACGGCCGTACCGCTCAAGAGCGAGGCGCCCCCCTATTCCCCACACCGGCACAACACGGTGCCGGGCAACAACATCGGCCTCCGTATTGAAGACACCCGGACCGGCCAGAATCTCTTCTACGCGCCGGGCCTGGGGGAAATGGAACCCCATGTACATCGATACATGGAGGACGCGGACTGTATCCTCGTCGATGGAACGGTCTGGACCGACAACGAGCTGTCGCTCGAGGGCATCAGCGACAAACGAGCACGAGAAATGGGGCATCTGGACCAGTCCGGCCATGGTGGGATCCTCGATATCCTCCGGCCGCTGGCCTGTCCCCGGAAGTTCCTGATCCACATCAACAACACCAACCCGATCCTCGATGAAGACTCACCGGAACATGCAGAGGTGATCAAGGCAGGCATCCAAATCGCCTATGACGGGATGGACATCACGCTCTAGCAGTCCGTGGTGAAAGTCGTGCGTCGCACCGAGGGTGGCGAAGCGCCGGCCTGGCAAGGCGAGACGAGGGAGCATACCGGCAGTATTCGACCGAGGAACAACGCAGGCAGGGCGGATGCAGCGCCAGCCGAATGCAGCGAGACTGTCACCACGGGTGGCTCACAGGCTGCTGCAGGACGACAACCTGCCGGCTTCAGGCTTTGGACTGCAGGTTGTGGGCGTCAGGCGTTCCGGTGGCTCCCTCAACCCTCTGGGAGAGGGCTGGGGTGAGTGGCCAAGGCGAGGACCACGTGGTCCGTCGCACCGAGACTGCCAGGCCAAGAGAAAGATAGGGCAATGAACGACGTGGAATCGGCGCCATGGACGCGAGAAGAATTTGAGACGAAGCTGCGTGAGAAGGAAAAATACTATCACGTACATCACGAGTTCCACATCCTGATGAACTCGGGAAAACTGGAGAAGAAGGCGATCCAGGGCTGGGTGGCGAACCGTTTTTATTATCAGTGTGCGATCCCGGTCAAAGACGCGGCGATCATGTCCAACTGCTGGGACCGCGATGTGCGCCGGCAGTGGATTCAACGGATCATCGACCACGATGGCACACACGACGAAGAGGGTGGGATCGAGGCCTGGTTACAACTTGGAGAGGCGGTCGGCCTGACCCGTGAAGCACTGTGGTCACAGGAACATTTGTTGCCTGGCGTGAAATTCGCCATCGATGCCTATGTGAATTTCGCGCGGCAGCAGCCATGGGAAGTCGCCGCCAGTGCGTCGCTCACTGAATTGTTCGCACCGACGATCCACAAGGCGCGGCTCGAGAACTGGCCTCGGCACTACCCCTGGATCGAGGACAGCGGGTACACCTACTTCCGCAAGCGGTTGGCAGAGGCACGGCGGGATGTCGTCCATGGACTACATGTCACGCTGGACTACTACCAGACCCGGCAACAACAGGAAATGATGCTGGGTGTGCTTCAGTTCAAACTCGATGTGCTCTGGACCATGCTGGACTGCATGTGGATGGCCTATGTCGAGAACAAACCGCCGTACCACAACATCAAGTGACATCGAAGATCCCATGAACATTCAAGGAATAGAATTGTCGCGCGAGAGCGCGAGCTCGTACCCACTGGCACGGACGGCAACAGTCTCCGGGAGGCCCAGCCCGCAGATCTGAGGGTCCGCGCAAGAATACGTTCCCGTTGTGGGGCGGCGAGGCGCCCGGCTGGCCAGGCGCGAGGAGGGAGCATACGGGCAGTATTCGACCGACGAGCAACGCCGCCAGACGGGATGCATCGGCGGCCGAACACAGGAAGTTATTCTTGCGTGGGCCCTGAGGGTGACCGGTGCCGTCGGAACAGGAAAAACCGGGGGGACGTGCGGGGGCGGCTTTGACGTGCACGGTGGCCACCTAACGGCTCTCGATCCACGGAGGCCCTTCTCGCCGTCAGATCAAACGCGTCACAGACCGGCTGACGGACATTTTGGGAGACGTTGAGCCAAAGGTGGGTTGCGTGCGTGCAGCGACCTTAGACGACGCTGCACGCACACAAAAACATCTGGACACCGACAGCTCTCCTGTGGAAGACCGCCACAGACAGCCGGTCCCAAGACAGAACGCGCACGGAGAACGAACGTTCTTGTGCGATCTAGCGAGCGGTGACGTAGAGGGTAACTTCCATGTTCAGGGCGATCTCTCTGATCTCGGGCTTTGTCCAGGTCATTTCTTCAGCTCCTTCGATTAGACGATGTCCGAATGGCGACTATACACCCTTACGTTGTGGTGTGCAAGCCCAAAAAGACGGCGACTAGACGCGCAGACGCTTCCAGCGCCCCGATCGAAGAAGTCGTTGCATGAGAACGAGTTGCACGAGGGGCGCCAGTACCCAGGCCAGCAACGGCCCCTCTGGCTCCCACTCGAACCCGACCAACAGGACGTAGGTCAGGGACAACAGGAGGCCCCACTGGGTCACGATCGTGTAGCGCAGGATCGGCTTCGTGTCACCCGCACCGGTCAGCGCACCCTGGGTGCAGATGCTAATCGAGCTGAAGAACTGGGCCACGGCGAACCACCGCAACACGGTCGCACCCAGGGTCACCACGGCGGCATCCGCGATGAACAGCGCCGCCAGTGGTCGCGCCAGCAGGAACGTCAGCACAACGACGCCGACCATGATCATCGCCAGCAACTGGACACTGCGGCGCCCCAACGCCTCGGCCCGATCGTAGTGGCCGCCGCCGATAGCCTGACCGACCAGCGTGGCCGTGGCGATCTGAAACGCCAGCGCCGGGAGCACGCTGACGAGCCGCACCTGGAGCCCGACACCGGCGGCCGCGTGCATCGAGGCTCCAAGGGCGCTGGCACCCAGCATGCCAAGAAACACCAGACGGGCGCCGTTCCGCACGATCCCGGCCAGCGCGAGAGGCAGCCCGACCCGTAGGATCCGCCGGGTCAGCGTCCAGTCCAGCCCCCACCAGGGATGCAGCCGGAGGTGAACGTGGCGGGTGCCGCGGGTGAGCAGCACCAGATAGATCGCGCACCCGATCGCTCGAGCGGCCACCGTGCCGATCGCCGCACCGGTGACACCGTACGGCAGCAGTGGACCGAGACCGAAGATGAACGCGTAGTTCAGGATGACGTTCAGGAGGCTGACGGCGGTGGCCACCTTGAGCGGGGTCGTCGCGTCACCGGTGCCCCGGAAGATCGCGGCCGAGATGACGTTGCCCCAGAGAAACAAGGTGCCGAGGAAGTAGACGTGGAGATACGGGACACCGTGCGACAGGGTCTCGGGGGTGGCCTGCATTGCGACGAGCAACGGGCGGCTGGCCAGGCAACCAACGAGGGTCACCGGCACACCCAACAGGAACACCAGCCGGGTGCTCTGGTGAATGACCCCGTCCACCTGCTGGCGGTTGCCGGACCCGACGCCCTGACTGACCAGCGTGATCACGCCGGTCGCGATGGCCAGGGCGGCCGCTTCGAGGAGAAACGCGATCTGTCGCGTCAGCCCGATGGCCGCGGTCGCCTCCTGGCCGAGCCCGCGCACCATCACGAGATCCGCGATCCCGAGGCTCAGCTCCAGCACGCTGTACACGACGGTGGGCCAGGCCAGCGACCAGATGCGCTGGTACATGGCCCGGTCGGGGCGGTCAGACAACACGGCAGGCCTTCACTCTGTGACCTCCAGGCGAGCTGGCGACGGAACCGACGAACGAGCGATCTTACTCGCTGAGGGAATGTGCTGGCATACCGCGATGGTCGTCCGCCGACAGGGCCGACGTCGCTCCGCCGGTGCGCGGGTCGGCAGTTCAGCACATAATTCCCGACGGGACATCGCCTCCGTCATCCGGTCTAGCAATCCGCGGTGACAGTCCGGCATCGCACCGAGACCCGTCGTGATCAACGCCGCGCCTGGCCTGTGCAAGGCACGACGAGGGAACATACCGGCAGTATGTGACCGAGGAGAAACGCAGCCAGGCGGGATGCAGCGCCGGTCGAATGCAGCCGGACTCTCACCACGGGCTGCTACGTGTGGAACACAGCGGTCATGAGGGACGAGCAGACACCGAGCGACAGACCGTCCCCGGTGGCGCGCGCGGTCGCCACGCACGCGGTCGCATGCTACTTCGACGCCGTCGTCTCGACGCTGGCCGATCTGGTCGCCTTTCGGACGGTCGCCGACCCAGGGGTGCCGAATGCCCGCCACCCGGAGTTCCTGCGTCTGAAGGACTACCTGGCGCGCAAGGCTGCCGATCTGGGGCTCGAGTTCGAGGACCACGGCGCAGCGGTCCTGCTGGGGCTCGGTGACTCGGACGACCGCCTGGGTCTCGTCACGCATGCGGACGTGCGGCCGGCGGACGAGGCTGCGTGGGCCGCCGACCCGTTCAGCCTCGACAGGCGGTCAGAGCCGGGCCGGCTGATCGGACGCGGTGTGGAGGACGACAAGGGACCGATCGCGGCGGCGATCTACAGCATGAAGGCGCTGGGCGACCAGGGGACGCCGACCGGACGCCGCGTCGAGCTCATCATCTCGTTGACCGAGGAATCGGACTGGACACCGTTCCGCGAGTTCCTGGGCCGCTGGGTGCCGCCGCAGCTCAACATCGCCCTCGATGCCGTCTACCCCGTCGTGACGGCGGAGCGAGGATCGGGCACGGTCTTGGTCACGGTGCCGCCCGAGGCGAACCCGCCGCACCAGCCCGATGGCGATGCTCGCCTCGTCTCGCTGGCTGGCGGCAGGTTTCCCTCACAGATACCGGCCGAGGCCGAGGCGGTGGTCACCGGCGCGGGACCCAACCTGACCGCTGAGCTCCTGGGCCACGTCGACGGGTCGGCGGGCGTGATGTTCGATCTCGAGACGACCGGGGGCCGCCTGCACATCCGCGCCCGGGGTGTCGCCGCGCACTCGTCCACACCGTGGGAGGGCCGCAACGCGATCACGCAGCTCGCAAGGCTGCTGGGCACCCGCCCGTGGCCACCGACGACAGCCGCCACGATGATCCGCCTGATCAACGACCTCATCGGCACCGGCCATTACGCGGAGCGGTTCGGCACCCTCGCCTACGCGCACGACTTCATGGGGCCGCTCACCCTCGCGCTGACCACCCTTGGCCCCGCGGACGGTGGCGGTCTCGTCGCGGGTCTCAACATCCGCCGTCCCGTCGGGCGCAGTCGGGAAGAGGTGGACGCCACGATCCGAACGAGTTTGGACAGCTGGAGACAGCGCACCGGCTCGCGACTCGATTACATCCTCGACATCGGCGATCCGTATCACCTGGAGTCCGCGCCTCACATCCCCGTGCTGCTCGACATCTTCCGGTTCTACACCGGACGAGACGCCGCTGGACCGATCTCGATCGGCGGTGGCACTCAGGCACGGCTCCTGCCGAACGGGCTCAACTTCGGTCCGGCGATGCCGGATGAGCCGTATACAGGGCACAGCGAGCATGAGTTCATGACGGTCGATCGGCTGCGATTGTCGCTCCAGATGTACGCTGCCGCGCTGGTGGAGTTGGCAGTCCGTGGTGACAGTCCAGCGTCGCACCGAGCCCGGTGATGCGCTCGTATGACACGGCGCGCCGGGGGAACATACCGGCAATGTGTGACTGAGGAGCAACGTAGCCAGGCAGGATGCGGTGCCGGGCGAATGCAGCGGGACTTTCGCCACGGGCTGCTAGCGAAGCTGCGCCTCAAACCGACGAGCGAAGACGGCGCAGCCTCGCTAGCAGAAGCTTTTCTTACAGCCCCGCTACGCGGGGGCTAGACATCTCCGCATGTCATGAAAACTTGCTTCAAACGTTACGATGTCACACCTGGGAAATGTCTAGGGTCCGGTTGACGGCCCGGAACCCCGGTTGGTACCCTGACCACAGAGACCAAGAAATGGCCCTGACCCGCGACGAGATGGCCGCGCGCGCCGCGCGCGAGATGAAGGACGGCTTTTACGTCAACCTCGGGATCGGTATCCCGACCCTGTGCGCGAACTTCATCCCGGCTGGGGTCGACGTCAAGCTGCAGAGCGAAAACGGCCTGCTCGGGATCGGCCCCTACCCCACCGAGGCGGAGATCGACGCCGACCTGATCAACGCCGGCAAGGAAACCGTTACCGCGGTACCCGGTGCCAGCTTCTTCAGCAGCGTGCAGAGCTTCGCGATGATCCGCGGCGGTCACATCGACCTCGCGATCCTCGGCGGCATGCAGGTCTCGAAGGACGGCGACCTCGCCAACTGGATGATTCCCGGCGCGATGGTCAAGGGACCTGGCGGCGCCATGGATCTGGTGACTGGCGCCAAGCAGGTCCTGATCGTCATGGACCACGTGTCGAAGCGAGGAGACAAGAAGATCCTCGACCGCTGCAGCCTCCCGCTGACCGGCACGCAGGTCGTGAACAAGCTGGTCACGTCGCTCGCCGTCATCGAGGTGACGCCCGACGGGCTCCGGTTGCTCGAACGTGCCCCGGGAGTATCGGTGGACGAGATTCGCGACGCGACCGAGCCAGAGCTGCTGACCAACGGCGACGTACCGGAAGTGGCGGTATAGCCCGGACCCTCAAACCGGGCTCGCCGGCAACCAGGCAACGTGCCGGCCCCCTGACCGAGCCTGCCACGCTGCGCTTCATCCCGCCTGCCTACGGTGCTCCTCGCGTGCACAGTCGGTGTGACGTCGTGCGATGCATACGTGCATACAACAATCACCATGCGTGCCGACCCGTCGCGGCGCGATGCGATCGAGAGACGCGCCGAGGCCCAGGGGAAGACCGTCTCGGCCGTGGTCCGTGAGATTCTCGATGCGGCGCTCCACGACCGGGCGATTCAGAGCCGGGCCGGGCACCTGAAGGGCCGGCTCGAGCTCCCGAAACGGACCCGCGACCCGTGGCGCAGCCGGTTGCGACAGCGGAACTGGCAGTCGTGAACACCTGGCTCGTCGACACGGGCCCGCTGGTGGCGCATCTGGATGGCGCGGACCGGGCGCACCCGGAGGTGACGGAACGTCTCGATGACTTCGCCGGGGCGCTCGTCACCTCGAGCGCCGTTGTCACCGAGGCGATGCACGTGCTCGGGGCCAGGCGTGGCGGCCCGCGTCTGCTGGCCGAGCTCGTGCAGGCCACCGGCATGACGGTCCTCGACCTCAGCCGTCCGCCCGAGCTGTTCGACGTGGTGGGGCTGATGGAGACGTATCACGACACGCCGATGGACTATGCCGACGGCACGCTGGTGTTGCTGGCCGAGGCGCTGAACATCAGAGAGGTGCTGACCCTCGACCGGCGGGGGTTCTCCACCTATCGCACCCGGCAGCGTCGCAGTCTGCGGCTGGTGCTCGACATGCCCTGAGCGGCCATGAGCCACTGACGCGGCTCGAGCGCGGTGGCGGTGGCGATACACCGCGTCACGGCACGAGCGCCAGCCGGCGATCGTCCCGCGCCGGCTCTCGACCCCTTCAAGATGCTGTCGTGGCTCACCGTGGCGGAGTGCCTCATGCCAATCCCGGAACCGTCACACCCTGGGTGCCTACCCTTTGCCGGGACAGCACTTTCACCTGCTGGGTTGCTCTAGCAAGTGCCGTCATGTCGTACGTGCTACATGGCGTCCCCGTGCTCCAGGCTTCGGCTGACGCAATTCCCGCGGGAACGTCCCGGCGCACCGCGTCAGCCGTGGCCGGGTGAAGGACGGTGATGGCCCAATTCAGGTCAAGCCGTTCGCCGTACCAGTCGGGCGTTGCAGTGTGCGAGTCGATCTTGAGACCGGCGGTCTCCAAGTGCCCGTCAGTCGATGCCAGTGCGGTTCCGGCCCAGGTGGGGGGCGGTCGTACGTCGGGAAGGGAGCGACCGTCAGGCCAGAAGAAGCGAGCCTCACCGTCATCCCTCAGCTCGACAGTGAATCCCTCCTCGTGCACGGCTCGGTGATGACGTCTGCAGACAAGGAGCAGGTTGTCGAGCCGCGTCGTGCCGCCGTCAGCCCAGTGCCGCACGTGGTGCGCGTCGCAGTGGGACGCGTCACAGCCCGGGAAGCGGCACCGGCGATCCCGGGCCGTGAGCGCCCGCCGGATGGCGGGCGGAATGGTGCGGGTCTTGCGCCCGACGTCGAGGACGGTTCCGTCGCGGGCGTGGGACATGACCACCGTGGAGGCATCGCACGCGAGGCGCCGCGACATCTCCGCGGAAACGCCGATGCCGTCTTCCAATGCTGACTGCCCGGCCTCCGCCGCACCGTCCAGGCCATCTGCATCCACGTGGACAACGACCTGATACCGGTCGCCGGCGGTGCCGCGATCGAGGTCGGCGGCCAGGGCGCTCTCGGCGACGAGTCCGAGCGCGTCGGCCCGCCGCTGGCCCACCGAGACCTCGGCCGTGTCGTCCGCGTCGTGATACAGCCGATCGGAGGCGGCCTCCAGCGCGCGTTGCACCACCGCGCCAACCTCGGGCGACAGCCGGCCACGCACGACGAGCATCCCGTCCTCGTCGACCCACGTGTCCAGATGTCGGCTCGCGTGCCGCCGTCGCTCGTCTGCGGCCTCTTCGACCCGGTCGACTCGCCGCCACGCCCGCACCAGTCGTTCCACATGAGCCGCCGTCGCGCAGTGGGCGAAATCGAGCAGCCGACCTTCGGTCTCAGGGGTGGCCACCCTGCTGAGGGCGCGGACCTTCGAGTAGGACAGCGCGCCGCGGCGCATCGCGGCACCCATCCGCGGCAGCTCGGCCAGGGCGCGGGCCACGCGCACTTTCTCGCGCGCCGCCCCCATGGCGAGGCCCGTTCTCCAGTTCAGCCAGTGGGCGCAGGACGTGAAGCCTTCGCCCCAGCCCTCCCGCTCGTCGAACTCGTGGATCATCACGAGCAGCTCGTAGGTGGCGGCCTGGATGCGTGCCGCCAGCTCGGCGATGGCATCGCCGAGTGCGGCGGTCTCGGCCTGTCGGCGGTGACCGGCCGCTGCGGTTGAACGGGTCGCGTGTGCCTGTGGTTGTTCTGTGGAAGCCATACGTCGATGATACCCCCCTGTTTTTCAACGTCTCGAGTCCGCGCAGGCTGGCCGAACGGGGACTTTTGCTACGTTCACGTCTTGATGGCGGAGAGATCGTCGCAGCGCGGGCGCTGTGCGAGCTACAAGGGTCTCGCAGATCGCATCCCGGACTCGAGCCCGGTCGTCGCCGGAAAGCTGTCAAGAGAAAAGTGCAAGAAAATCGCACCGACGCTCGGTCACCAGCATTTGCTGCAAGTCCCCGTCACTTCCGAACGGAAGCCCGGTAGTATATGAGTGTATCTACTAGCCGGCAAACTTGCCGGCTAAATTTGACAATTATGAGAGACTGTGCTTTCATTAGGCTTAATGCAGACACTGCTCCACTCCGATCTGCTCGATTCACGCGACGACCTGTCCGCCGCTGGTTTTCGTTTTGGGGAAAGAAGCACCCATACGAGCCGCACGATCATGCGCGCCGAGCTCACCGATCTGCTGGCGGCGGTGCCAGCCGACG
This sequence comes from Acidobacteriota bacterium, assembly GCA_022562495.1. GTDB lineage: Bacteria > Acidobacteriota > Vicinamibacteria > Vicinamibacterales > UBA8438 > NP936. The sequence goes on along the minus strand of JADFPE010000062.1, from coordinate 1,941 downwards.
CCTCGCGCAAGGACTACGCGGCGGCGATCGTCGACGAGAACGTGCTCGGCAAGCAGACCAATGCCACGCGCCGCCTGACCAATCAGCGCCTTGGCGAGCTCTATGGCCTCGACCGCCGACTCGCACTCTTCAGGGTACTGCGACAACTGTGGTCCATCGATCGAGTGGGGCGCCCCCTGCTCGCGATGCTGTGCGGACTCGCGCGGGACCCACTGCTGCTTTCGACGGCACCAGCAGTCCTCGCGCTGCCGCTCGGCGGCGTGCAGTTCGGTCACGTCGACGAGGCCGGCGATCCAGCCCGTCACGCGGCCCTGCGCGTTCGTACACGCCGCGTAGCGTAGCAGATGGTCGAGCCCGTCACGATCGCGCACCTCGATGCCGCGCGCCATCGCGTCGTGCTCGGCCTCGAGCGTCGGGTCGAGTGCCGCCGGCCAGTGTTCGCGGATCGTCGCGTCGTGTTCGGCATTGCCGTCGACGGTCTTCATGAAGGTCAGCTCGCCGAGCGCGGTGCGCAGCGGCCGCCCTTCCGGCAGCGGCAGCGACAGGCGCGACCCGTAGCGCTTGGCCGCGTGGTTCGCGATCAGCACGGTGCCGGCCAGGTCGGTCACGAAGATCGGCTCGGGCATGCTGTCGAGGCTGTCCCACACGAAGCGCTTCCAAGTTACCCGTGAATTGGCTAGGTATGTCCTCTTCGAGGCTGCTAGGCAGATTTGCGGAGATGGTTCGAGTGCCAATCAACGTGAAGGCGTCGAAGATGAATCGTATACTGTATTCTATTGGTTCGAGGCGAGTAGCCGTATTTCAGTTGACCGCGCGTTTCAGGAATACGAGCAAGTGGAGAACCCTGTGGAGCACGTCGCGAGACAGATCGGACAAATCGCACATAAAGGGGATATTCGCAAATTCATTAGTGATACCATAACAATCTCCGCAGGATTCGAGGCTTTTATTGACGGTATCGAAAGAATGTACACTCTTTCGAAGCAAGAAACAGCCGCTATAATT
>JADFPE010000062.1:0-926 GCA_022562495.1 Acidobacteriota bacterium | reverse complement strand
GTTGTTAAGCTCGTGAAGGATGTGGTCGCGATCTCCGCAGCATTTGAGGTGCTCATTGACGGAGTCGAAAGAATGTACACCTTAACAGAGCAGGAAATGACCGAGACAATTCAAGACTTTTTCGTCAACGAATTCGAGCGAATGTGGGTTTGAGCCCATCTAGCAAAGAAAGGGAGAGTCATGCATGTCAGAGGTGCTAAGCCGCTGAAGCCCTTCAGGCTCAGGCGATGGAGGGTCGGCGGACCCCCTAACTGCCATTACTTCTACACCTGTGCCAGGCCAGGAAGGACAGGGAACCCAGCAAGTAAAGATGATCAAGTACCCGACGATCTGGTTCACCGTTGGGTGCTTGGTCTCCGTGGCCCCGAGACCGCCATTGTGTCCCTCCTCGGTTGCAAGCCCAACGGTTTGAGCGAGTTCTCGTTCTACTCCTTCTACGGCGGCTACGACGTTCCCGCTGAGCACGCTGGCTCCCTCTCGTTTCAGGAATGGCTGGATTGTTGGCACGGGGAGTTGTCGATACTGCTTCATGAACATCCCACCCGCGACTCCGATCCAATACCCACCGAAACTCTGGAGGCAGTGGCCCATGATATCAACGCATTGCTATCCACAGGTCGCACCGTGGTCCTGGTTGATTCCGGCGGCCAAGAGCGTACCGGGAAGGTCTGCAAGTATATGGGCGCCGTGGAGGACAGCTCCAACACTCCATGAGAAGGATAAATAATCTGCTATGGGCTCAGAGCAGACGCCCTGCCTCGAAATCTTGGATGTCCTGGGTAAGGGCGCCCCGATGGTCTCGTCAAAAAGTAGGGGCGGGTTTCAAACCCGCCCCTACCCACGATCGCGTATTCGCCCAGACCGGCTAAGGCGCCATCTTCCAGGGGCCCCACCCATCGGGAATGTTGATCAAGTTGGACTCCAGG
>JADFPE010000298.1 GCA_022562495.1 Acidobacteriota bacterium | reverse complement strand
GCCAGCACGCTCTCCTGCGCCAGCCGTTTCAGGCCCGGGTCCAGCCCGTCGTAGAGCCGGTCGACGATGGTATCCGGTCGCCGGTCGCCGGCGCGCAACGCGGCGACGATCTGGTCCTCTCGCCGCTGTCGATGTTCCAGATGCTGGTTCAGCACCACGGCCGGGTCGTCGATGGCCTGGCCGTGCGCCGGCAGCATCCGCTTGGGCGCGAGCGCGAGCACGCGGCGCAGCGAGGCGAGATACTGCGCGAGACTGCCGCCGCGAGAGGCGGGGATTACCACGCTGCTCCCGGGCACAACAAGATCGGCCGAGAAGAGCGTTCCGGTGGTCTCGTCGAGGAAACAAAGGTGATCGGGCGCGTGGCCCGGTGTGTGCACGGCCAGCAGCGTGCCGTCGCCGGCCGGGATCCGGTCCCCGTCCTCGATCGACACACACTCAACCGACTGCAGCCGGTCACGCTCCGGCCAGGGCATCTTCCTGAACACCGTGTCCGGCCATCGCTCGGCGATCGGGTCGCACCCGTCGGCATGGTCGGGGTGGGCGTGGGTCACGAGCACCTGGGCGAGCCGCGTGGACCGGAGCGCGTCGGCCAGCGCGGTCAGGTGAGCAGCCTCCCCCGTCGCCGCGTCCACCAGCGTCGGGATCTCGCCGGAGATGACGTAGGTGTTGTTGCCGGCGCCGGTGTAGGGACCCGGATTAGCGCCGGGCACGAGTGTGATGTCCACGGGAGGGGCTTAGAAGGGGCGCTAGTCGGAACCGTCATTGACGGAACCGCGAAACCGACGACAATTATACGCGTGCCCGATTCGGTCGTCTCTGCCGAGCAGTTCACCCCCGATGAACGTCACGCCCTGACTCCCTACTTCACCAACCTCGACCACCCGGTCTTTGCGCTGACGAATCTGCCCGAAGTGGTGAAGGGCGCGCTGTTCGCGCGGTACTCGCGATCGGCGAAGTCGCTGCGCCGGCTGTTCCTGGACGAGTTCCTGGACACCGTGACGGACGGCGTGGCGCCCGCGAGCGTCGGTGTCGAGCGGGCAGAACGGCTGTACGAACGGGTGTTCGGGGCCTACGGCGACGACTCGGTGGCGCAGCTCGGCGGCGCGCACATCGCCTGCGAAGGGGTCTCGAACATCCTGACGAAGGTGCTCGAGCGCGGCCGGCTGATGGCCTATCTCGAACAGTCGACACGCTATGTGCCCTACACCGACCGCCCTGGCGGCAGGTGGAAATATCTGATGCCGGGAGAGCTCGACGGACATGCGTTGCGGGACCGCTATGTCAGGACGCTGGACGACGCGTTCGCGACCTACGCCCGCTGGTTCGAGCCGACCCAGGACCACTATCGGCGCCGGTATCCGAAAGCGGAGGGCGACTCGGACGGGGTGTATCGCGCGGCCATCCGGGCGAAGGCGCTCGACACGCTGCGTGGTCTGCTGCCGGCCGCCACCAGGTCGAACGTGGGGATCTTCGGCTCGGGCCAGGCGTTCGAGAACCTCCTGCTGCAGATGCGAGCGCACCCGCTGGGGGAGGCCCGTGACTGCGCCGACCGGATGCTGCACGAGCTGCGGAAGCTGATTCCGGCCTTCCTGACCCGCGTCGACCGGGAAGACCGCGGCGTGCGATGGAGCCGGTATCTGGCCGAGACGCGTCGGGAGACGGCGGCTGTCGCGGGACGGCTCCTGGACCAGGTGGAACCGGAGCCGCGTCCCGAGGTGTCGCTGACCGACTTCGACCCCGAGGGTGAGGTAAAGGTGGTGGCGGCGGCGCTCTACGAGCGCTCCTGCTTGCCGGACGACCAGCTGCTCGAGATCGCGCGGCGGATGGGCACCGATGACCGCGCGGCGGTGCTGCGGGCCTATGTCGGGGACCGCGCGAACCGGCGGCACCGGCCGGGACGCGCGTTCGAGCGGACCGCCTACTGTTTCGACCTGCTGTCGGATTACGGTGCGTTCCGCGACCTCCAGCGTCACCGGTTGCTGACCATCGAGTGGCAGGAGTTGTCGGCCGACCATGGCTACACCGAACCTGCGGCGATTGAGGAGGTCGGCGCGGCGGACGACTGGCGGCGGGTGATGGGCCGGACCCGCGAGCTGTACGACGCCTTGAGCGAGGAATCGTCGACGCTGGCCCAGTACTGCGTGCCGATGGCCTACCGGATCCGGTATCGCATGCAGATGAATGCACGGGAGGCGATGCACGTGATCGAGCTGCGCACCGCGCCGCAAGGGCATCCGGCGTATCGCCGCGTGTGCCAGCGGATGCACCGGCTGATCGCCGAGCAGGCCGGCCATCGGGCGATTGCCGACGCGATGACCTTTGCCGATCACTCGGCGGTAGAGCTCGAGCGGCTGGGAGCCGAGCGCGCGGGCGAACGACGGCAGCTGGAAACGACCGAAGGGGTCTGAACTCTCGGTGTGACGCGCGACTTTCACCACGGACTGCTCGCAGCCCGTGGTGGGGTCGGCGTCTACTCGACCCTCACGATCGCGCCGTCCTCGTAGAGCTCCGTTCGGTCCACCACACCGTCCCGTCTGGTCGAGTACTCGACGCGCTTCAGCACGCCTGCCTCGTCCACATAGACCCAGGCATCCTCCACCCCGTCTCGCAACGTGGAGAACCCGACCTTGTGGACGGACCCATCCGGCGCGTAGTGGCGCCAGTAATCAATGACGCCATCCTCGTTCTCGTCGAGCTCGCTGCGCACCGCCCTCCCGTCCGCGAAGTGGGTCCACATGTCGAACCAGAGGTTGCTGTTCCGGTCGGTGGCCACCAGCTTCAGCAGCCCGGTCTCAGAGTCATAGACACGCCCGGCCCCCGGCTCGTCGCGGAGCCGTTCGCCATAGGGGCCGCCGAGCTGATAGGTCGCCACGCCGGCAAACGCCGCCAACACGAAACCGGTTCCGAGAATCCAGAGCTCGAGCCGAGAGGGCGGCGGTCTCCACCTCGGGCGGTGGCGCACTGGGTCCTCGTCGTGCATCGAGACCTGGTCTCCTGTCCTAGTCGTCGCTCTTCGACCAGTAGCGCGAGTATTCATCGAGAAACGTCAGGCTCTCGAACGAGGTCATCCGGTCGAAGAACAGCACGCCGTCCAGGTGGTCGGTCTCGTGCTGGATGACCCGGGCCGAAAAACCGTCCACCGTCATCGAGATCGGTTTCCCGTGACGGTCGAGCCCACGTCACTGTTCAGGATCGCCAGTGTTTCGAAGCCTCTGACTGCCACGGCGGTGCTGCGTCTCGTCCAAGATGAGCAAACGGTCCTGTCGACACGAGTCAGTGATATCCTGAAGGGGCAGGCCGCCGGGCCCGGGACTGGGGATCCTCACCGGGAGGAGATGACGGTTCGACACGTCTTGCAACATCTCGGTGGATGGGATCGCGACGAGGCCTTTGATCCGATGTTCCGTGACTTTAAGATCGCTGAATCTCAAGGAGTCGCCTTGCCCATTCAAAAGCAGGCGATTATGGACTATATGAAGAGTCAGCCCCTACAGCATCGGCCGGGACAGATTTATGCCTATAGTAACTACGGCTACTTGCTCTTGGGACGGATGATTGAAGCAATCACCGGTCAATCCTATGAAGACTATGTGCGGACGTCGATCTTGGCGCCTCTTGGCATCATGCGTCCCTGCCTTGCCCGGACCCTGCTGGAGCATCGGCACCCTGCGATTAATGTAGGTCTGCACAGAAACGGAGCTTGCGCTGACCGCGAATCCCGTAAACATTGAGACGTACGCGGCCGCCAAGATCTTGTTGCTTAGTTCTACGCCAAAGAGCTCGACGATTCTCAGTGGGCTGATCGGTCCGAGCACAGGTGCCAGAACGTCGATGAAGGCCATCGTGAAGAGAGCGACGCACTGGATCAGCACCGCAATCATGGCAGTCCAGCGCTCTCCAATTTTGTCGATGAGCCACGGCGCGATCAGCAGCGCCACAACGGCACCTATTCCGGCGGGGGCGAACACGTAGACGGTGTTTGCTGGATCTTCTCCGAGGACATCGCCGACGTAGGTTGGGCCCAGGGTCTGGGAGATCGTCTTCAGGATCGAGACGACAAGCCCCACCATGACCATGGTCGTGACGGCCGGCCAACCGGCCAGCCACCTGATCGCGCTGCGAAACCCAAGATCGAGTTCGGACAGATCAAGACGCTGGAGCGCCTCCCGCACACCTATGTGCTGCCTAAAGGGCAGGGCGAAAACACGAATAGCCGCGAACACGAGGAAGGCCGCGCTGACGATGAGCATCGGCGTGAGGCCAAAGACCTTCATGATGATAGGCGCAATAGCGGCCGTACCAACGCCGGTGGCGATGGAATCCGTGAGCGACATCGTGGCCGCGGCAGTGCTGATCTGTTCACGAGAGGAGACCAAGGGAATCACGGCCTTCTCACTCGGATTAACGAACTGATTGAGGATGCTGACGCCGAACACGAGCAGCAGGAGCGGGGCGAAGCTGGTGCCGAACACGATGGGTATCACAACGCAGAGCGCGGCCTGGGCCGCGTACCCGAGGCCAAGGGCGATTCGCCTTGGCAAAGCATCCGCCACCGCCCCGCCGAGCAAGCCCAGCACGGCGCCAGGCAGAACTTTCGCACCGCCAATTAGCGTCGCCTGGAAGGGAGAGCCACTTATGGCAACTGCGACAAGTGTTCCGTAGAAGACGCCTTCCTGGCCGACT
>JADFPE010000297.1 GCA_022562495.1 Acidobacteriota bacterium | reverse complement strand
CACTCTTAATGCCAGCCGCTTGGGGCGGTTTGAAGCCTGCTCCTGACAGCCGACTTCGACGGGCCCTCCGTCATCTTCCCTACAGCTTGTTGCGGCGCACGGTAGTAGAGCCAGACGGGTGACTGATGCGTGCAGGGGGAGAGCGGTACCCACACGATAGCAGTGCGGCTGGCTCGTCATCGGCCTACTCTGGCAGCTGCCCCCTCAACTTGACACTGCCTCGAAGTGGCATGAGAGCGAGCGGCGCGCGCTCCGTCAATGGCGTTGTGCGCGCTACGGCGCGATCACGTCAATTCCGAACGCCCTGGCGGCGGCACCTTGTCGCACGTCATAAGTGATCAGGCCCTCGAGCTCGTCTCCCAGCTCGAGCGCGACGGCCAGGTGAAGCGCGTCGAGGCTCCGAAGCTCGCGTGGGTCGACCGATCCCGCCCGGTCGAACGTCGCACTGGACATGCTGAGCAGCGTGAGGGCTGCAAGCACCGCCCGAGCCTGGGGCATCTGTTCAGGAGCACTACGTCTCGTTGCTCTCAGCAACTCGGTTCGCAAGAGATCGCTCGACACGATCTGGGCCGCCTGCTCGCGGAGCCATGATCGCAGCGCCTTTGAACCTGGCTCCTCGACCACGAGTTTCGCCGCCGCGGACGTATCGAGGTAGTACGCCACTAGTAGCGCTCGTCGCCGCGCATCTCCTCGACCACCTCGGACAAACGCCGGCGACCCCGCCTGCGCTTCGCCGGGGCTGCCAGCCCGGCAAGGGAACGCGTGGCCAGACGGGCTCGGCCTGCGGCCACGAGAGCTTCGAGGCGGCTCGACGGGACCGGAACCAGTTGGGCGACCGGTCGGCCGCGATCCGTGATGGTCACGATTTCACCTTCAGCGGCGTCCGCGACAACGGCCGAAGCGTTCTGCTTCAATGCACGTATGCCAACCGTTTTCATGTTCTACATTGTAGCACAATAGCGTCACATGCCATCTGGGGTCCGCGCAAGAATGAGTTCCTACTATGGGGCGTCGTACTCATGCCGCGTCCGGCCAGTGCAAGGCGCGGGGAGGGAGCAGACGGCCTCCACCGACAGGATGCAGCGCCAGCCCAGCTACCTCCATGGACATTCTGGAGTTTCGCCCGCGAGTTCTCGCCATTCACGGCACGGGATGGTAACTGGGCGGCGACTCTGATCCCGGACACGGTTCTGCCGTCTATTCGTCCGACGGCTGCGGTCCGGTCTGTCCGGCCGTCGCCTCCGGAGGCACGGGCCCGCAGGGCCCCGTGGTCGAAAGGGCCGTCAGCAACCGGTGGTCACGCGGCCGCGTCGAGTGACGGGCACGTCTCGCACGACGCCGATCGGTTCGCCTCACCGCGGGCTCGGCGTGCGGCGGTCGCGCTTGACGTCAGGTCTGCCGCCCCCGCAGCTCCTGTGCCGAAGTACATCTCGTCAGGGGTCTGTCCCCGAAACGCCGAATGTGGCAGCACGCGGTTCTGTTCGTCGACGTAGCACTGCACGAGTCGATGGACGATGGTGACGCTGTCTGGCGAGTGGAGGAAGAGCCGCTGATGGTTGAGGAAGCGCCACCATGCTTCGATCATGGAGTTCGAGAACTGCAGCTCTGTGAACGCCAAGACCCGGCGCAGGATGCCCGCGGTGATGAGTTCGTCGACCTGTGCGTTCACGTTCTCGACGCCCGCGTCCGCCAAGACGACCAGGGTGGTGTCTGAGGACAGCGCGCCCCGACTGGCTTCCAGCAGCACGGCCACACTGTTGCCCGAAGCGGACGTGTCGGCGATCCGCCACGCCAAGATCCGTCGCGATCGTCACGTCCCCGGTGCGGTGGACGAGATCCCGTAGCCGGTGGTCATCGCGTTGCTGCGGGCAAGCCGTGCTCGCCATGGGCCTGATCATCGGCCGTTCGCTCGCACCGCTCAACCCCTCGACGACGCGTCCGCCGCCTGCGTGACTACAACTCACGCGGGAACGTGCTGAATGTCCCTGGAGACAGCTCGGCTGCTGGATCGAGGCGGAGCCCCTGGCTCGAGGCGTCAGCAGTCAGGAAAAGGCCGGAGGGCTTCGCCGACTTCTGTTTCAGGCACGTCTCCACCAGATCGACGACGCGCTGAGAGGTAGCCGCTGCACATGAACCCGGGTAAGATGCGGCAGCGGCGGCGCGGCGAGACACCCGGCGCGGAACGTCGCCCACAAACGGGGACCTACATGGCTGGACCACTCACGATACGAGTCATCGTCATCCTGTGCATCGGTGTGCTGAGCGTCACGCTGCTGCTGCCGTCAATGACGGGGGCACGACAACCGTCCAACTACACGCCGGTCACGGACGAGCGCCTGCGCAACCCGGCGCCCGACGACTGGCTGAGCTACCGGCGTACCTACGACGGCTGGGGCTATAGCCCGCTCGACCAGATCACCGTCGACAACGTGGCCCGGCTCGAGCCGGTCTGGTCGCTGTCGACCGGCGTCACCGAAGGGCACGAGGCGCCGCCGATGGTCAACGACGGCATGATGTTCATCGCCACGCCCCAGAACCAGGTCCTGGCGGTGGACGCCCGCACCGGCGAGCTGCGCTGGCGGTATCGGCGGCCGCCGCCACCCGGGTTGCAGCAGATTCATCCGACCAGCCGGGGGGTCGGGCTGTGGGACGACAAGGTCTACCTCGCCACGACCGACGCGTTCGTGGTCGCGCTCGACGCCGTCTCCGGCGACATCGTGTGGGAACAGGCGGTGGAGGACTACCGCACCGGCTACTACATGACGATGGCCCCGTTGGTCGTCGACGGCAAGGTGATGGTGGGTGTCTCGGGCGGCGAACGCGGGATCCGCGGCTTCGTCACGGCGCTCGACGCCGACACCGGGACCGAGATCTGGAAGACCTACACCATCCCGGGCCCTGGCGAGCCGGGGAACGACACCTGGCCAGGCGATTCCTGGCGCACCGGCGGTGCGCCGGTGTGGGTGACGGGCACGTTCGACCCGGATCTGAACCTGACCTACTGGGGCACCGGCAACCCGGGCCCGTGGATCGGCGACGCGCGCCCGGGCGACAACCTCTACACGAACTCCGTCATCGCGCTCGACGCCGACACCGGCGCGCTGAAGGGACACCACCAGTATCACTGGAACGGCTCCTGGGACTGGGATGAGGTCGATGCCCCGCTGCTGATCGACGTGACACGTGAGGGACGCACCACGAAGGCGCTCGTCCACCCGGGGCGGAACGGCTACCTCTGGATCCTCGGGCGCGAGCCGAACGCGATCACCTTCCTCGACGCCGTGCCGTATGTCTATCAGGATGTGTTCAGACGGCTCGACCCGGGGACCGGCAGACCCGAGTACGACCCGGAGCGCCGGCCCGGGATGGGCCGGCGCGTCCAGTTCTGTCCGTCACTCTGGGGCGGGAAGGATTGGCCACCGGCGGCGTTCAGCCCCCAGACCGGCTACCTGTATATCCCGGCCAACGAGAACCTCTGCTCGTTCCTGGAGGGACGCGAGGTCGAATACGAGCCGGGCCGGGCGTTCACCGGTGCCTCCTCACAGACGTTCGTGCGGCAGGGCGCCGACCACCTGGGCGAGCTGCAGGCCTGGAACCTCGACACCGGCGAAAAAGTCTGGACCACGGAGTTCGATTCGCAGAACTGGGGCCCGGTGCTCACCACCGGCGGCGGGCTGGTGTTCATGGGCGGGACGAACGACCGGCTGTTCCGCGCGTTCGACGCCGCCACTGGCGAGATACTGTGGGAACAGCCGACGAACTCCGGCATCATGGGGGTCCCGTCCTCCTTCGCGGTGGACGGTGTGCAGTACATCGCCGTGCAGTCGGGGTGGGGAGTGGACGCCCAGCGGATGCAGGGCGCGATCAACAACAGCGACCAGGGCCGACGGAGACTGGTGCCGCAGGGCGGCGTGGTCTGGGTCTTCGCACTGCCGCAGTAGGCCAGTGCTTCCAGCTTCTCCCTCCCTGCCCTCAGCGGAGCACGCACCGTCGAAGGGGGGGAGAGGATCGGGGTGAGGGGTCGGGACCCTCTCGTCCACGGACACCTTCGAGGACCCGTACAGACGAAGAGCCCCGGCCGACGAGGCCGAGGCTCTGTTGTGATGGGCGGCGGGCCTGAAGGCCCTCGCTACCGCGGGTGCCGGCGGCGCGACAACCGGCCGCCGGGACCAACCCTATTGATCGTTCGACTCAGAAATCACCCGGTAGGTGATACCGGTGTAGTGCATCTCCTCCCAGGTCTGCTCGCCCCAGCGCACGTCTACCGTCGGGTCCGGGTTCGCCTTGTTCGCCTCCGAGTTGTCGTACCACGCGGACGCCTCGAGCCGAGTCCCCTTCGGCACCGTCAGTGGCTCCTCGAACTGATAGTAGATCTGCCAGTTGAAATCGTAGGCGGGCACCGACAGCACGGATTCCCGCCGGCCGTCCGGATAGACGATCTCATACTCCCACCGCTTGCCCCGTAGATGCGTGTGCGGGAACAACGCGTAGATCTCGGTGTCCTCGGTGAACTCGACCAGCGCGTCGACCCGATGGTTCGCCTCGCCGGCGGGAATCTCGAAGTAGGGGTTGAGGATCTGGCCGAACCGCAGCTCATGCTCGGGCGGCTCGTCGGCGAACACAAACCCGATGCGCGAGCGATCCGTCGTCGGCTCGCCGGTCGCCGTGTAGTGAATCTGGAACACCAC
>JADFPE010000296.1 GCA_022562495.1 Acidobacteriota bacterium | reverse complement strand
CCGGCTGACAAGGCGCGCCGAGGGAGAATACCGGCCTGTATTCGACCGAGAAGCAACGCCGGCAGCCGGGATGCAGCGCCGTTCGAATGCAGCGAGGCTTTCACCACGGGCTGCTAGCCGTCAGTGGTGACCGTGGCGCGTCGCACCAGTGGGAACTCGCCGCCCTGCCGTTCGCACCACACGCTGATCTGTGCCGTCGCCGGTATGTCCGGATCGAGAAATCGTACCATGACGGCGGATGTATCGGCGTGATACCGAGCCGGCTGTAGACCAGGTGACTCGACGCGCCAGGTTGACCAATCGCGATTGTGGGGGATCATGAACGGCCCGGCTCGATGGGCTGCTGGCCCCGCGTAGCGGGGCTGTGGGAACAGCTCGGCTCGCGCTGGCGAGGCGGAGCCACCCAGGTCGGGACGGTCTGAGGCGGAGCCTCACTCGCGCGATGGACACGATCGAGTCAGTCATTCGCCGCATGACGCGGCTAGCCGTCGAGCACGACGCGGTGAACCTGTCGCAGGGGTTTACCGACGAGCCGCCGCTCTTCGACTTGGTGTGGGCGGCGGTGGTGGCGCTGCTGGGCGGTGACGACGACCAGATGGATCGTCTGGGCACGTCAACCCTGCGGGAGCTGGTGCCTGGCGCCGAGCCAACCGCGTTGCTGGACCGGCCGTTGAAAGAGGTGCTGGCTGGGCTGCAGGGCAGGCCGGACCGGTTGAACCAGTACTCGTTTCCGTTCGGGTTGACCGAGCTGCGAGAGGCGATTGCCGACTACACGGAGCGGCTCTACGGCTGGCGCCCCGACCCGCAGACCGAGGTCACCGTGACGCTGGGCGCCACCGAGGCGTTGGCCTCGGTGCTGGCCGGGGTGTGTGCGGCAGGCGACCGCGTCATCGTGCCGCAGCCGTATCATGAGATGTACCCGTCGCAGGCCGCGATCTTCAGGCTCGAGCCCGAGTACGTCACGTTGGTCGAGCAGGCCAGTGCCGGTGTGTGGGAGCTGGACCGTGATGAGTGGGCGGGGGCGGCGGCGCGCGGCGCGCGCGCGCTGATCCTCAACACGCCGCACAACCCGACCGGCAAGGTGTTCTCGGCCGACGATCTGGCGTGGATCGCCGACCTGGCGGCGCGGCACGACCTGCTGGTCATCACCGATGAGATCTACGAGCACATCGTCTTCGACGGACACCGGCACGAGAGCCTCGCGGCGTTGCCCGGCATGCGGGCGCGCACGCTGGTGGTGAACTCGATCTCGAAGACCGGGAACGCGACCGGCTGGCGCGTCGGCTGGGTCATCGCGCCGGCGGCCCACACCCGGTCGATACGCGCGTTTCACGACACCATGGTCATCCAGGCGCCGACCCCACTGCAGCGGGCGGCGGTGGCGCTGCTCCGTCTCGACCCAGGCGTCTATGACGGGCTCCGGACGGCGTACGCGCGCAAGCGCGACACGCTGGTCCCCGCGCTCCGGCGGGCCGGGTTCGAGGTCAGTCCACCCGAGGGGGCATACTATCTGTTCGCCCGCTACCGAGGGGTGCCGGCCATCGGCGATCGGTCCCCGATGGCGGCCGCGCTGCATCTGATCGAAGAGGTCGGGGTCGCGTCGGTGCCGGGGGACACGTTCTATGCAACTGGGACCGCCCGCGATCAGTATCTCCGCTTCGCGTTCTGTCGCAGTCTTCCGACGCTCGAGGAGGCAGCCCACCGTCTGGCGACCCTGGACCCGTGAGCCGCGAGTGCGGTTCCACTCGCCGTGGGCCGCGTCCTTCCGGGCTCATCCGGTGGCGGCCGATCCGCCGTTCAGGATCGTGCCCAGGGTCTCGAGCAGAGCGGTCTGCTCCTCATCGGTACCGACGGTGATGCGCAGCGTGTCCGAGAGCAACGTCTCACCGAAGTAGCGCACCAGGATGCCGTGCGCTGCGAGCTCGCGAGACACCCGTTCGGCATCGCCGTGCGGCGGTCGCACGAGGAGAAAGTTCGCCTGGCTGGGCCAGACTCTGCAGCCCATGGTCTCGAGGGCCGCGGCCAGCCGCGTGCGGCTCGCCTTGATCCGCTCGACCACGCGGCGTGTGTGCTCTACGTCCCGGAGGGCCGCAGCGCCGACGCGAGCGGCGACCGCGCTGACGTTGTAGCTGTCCTTGACCTTGGCCAGGCCGGCGATCACCGACGGTTGCGCAATGGCGAAGCCGAGACGCAACCCGGCCAGGGCGTGGCTCTTCGACAGGGTGCGCAGGATCACGACGTTCGGATGGCGTCGGACCAGCGTGAGGGCGTCGTCGTCGGCGAACGCGACATAGGCCTCGTCGATGACGAGCAGCCCCTCGAGCGCGGTGGCGAGGGCGACCAACCGCTCGGTCGGCGTCGCGGTGCCGGATGGGCTATTCGGGTTGGCGATGAACGTCAACGCACCGTGTGCCGCCACCAGGTGCTCGACCGGCAGGGCGAAGCTGTCGTCGTACGGCACTTCCACCACCGGCGCGTCCTGGATCTCGGCCAGCGTCCGATACAGCACATAGGTCGGCGTGGGGTAGACCACCGGCCGGCCTGGCCCGGCGACGGCGCGCACCAGCATGGTCAGCAGGTCGTCGCTCCCGTTGCCGGGAAGGACCCAGGCCGGACCGACCGCGAGCACCTCGGCGACCGCCTCACGCAGCTCGTCGCCGAGCGGGTGCGGATAGCGGCGGAGCCGGTCCGCGTCGAGCTGTCGGAGTGCGTCCAGTGCCTGCGGGCTCGGCGGGTACGGGTTTTCGTTGGTGTTGAGCTTGATGACACGAGTCCCTGGCGCCGGTTGCCGGCCGGGCACGTACGGGTGCAGCGTGTCGATGGTGGCTCGGAAGAAGGACACCAGGTGTGTGCAGGCGCGGGTGCCGGTCAGCGTGTCCACGCGAGCGTGTGCTCGGCGGTGACGACCTTGGAGGCCCCGACTATCGTGACGTTGTCGCCGGTCAGATGTTCGCCGAACTCACCGTATCGTTCGCCTACCGCTGTGGGCTGCGGTGCGACGGGAAACTGGACCCGCACCCGCACAGCGCCGGCCGGCCAGTAGGTGGTGTTGAGCCGGGCCCAGTACCGGCTCTCCTGGACCACCGCCGTGCCGTCGGCGATCAGATTCTGGGCGGGCCATTCGCTCGGCGGCAGCTCCTCGGCCAGCGCATGCGTAATGTGGTAGGACACGACGGCGCCGTTCGGTAGATCGGTCGTGCCCTCGATACGTAATTCCCGCCACCGTGACCGGTGGTCGACCGTCAGCACGACGGTTTCTTCACCAGATGACCCGCGTCTCGGGCCAGCGTCGCGGCCGCTGGCCGGTCCGCACGCGCCGACCGACAGGACCCAGCTCGTGAGCATCAGGATGCTCGCTCGACGCATGAGGATCATTATAGTCGTGACGAGGTCGGCTCTCACGACCGCGGACCGGGACGGCCGTCGGGCGGTTTCAGCGAGTTCGGCCGATGGCACATTCGTCGCTGGTCACCGCAGCGTGTCGCCGGCCGACGATCGTCAGACGTCTTGTCCGGACAACAACCACCAACGGTACAGTCGGTTACGCGACTCTGGCAAGGCCGTGGTGGCCGGTATGAGATTTGCGTAGTCCGCTGGTCGTGACTACGACGTGCCTGCAGTGCGGCAATCGTGAGACCCACGAGATGGTCAGCTCGATCGGGGGCACCTGGCATCGGTGCGCTCGGTGTCACTATGCCTGGAGGGGTCTGGACCCGGTGCTGGCGGCGGTGCCCTCACGACCGCAGCTCGACGCGTCCGCACAGCCCGAGGTCGTCGACCGTGACGTCCAGCCGCTGTCGAAGCTGTCGGATCTGGCCCGCGTCGGGCGTCCAGCACCGACGATATCTCAGGCCCAATTGTCGGATCAGGGGCCGAGTGTGGACCAGCGCTGGCTGGCGGACGTGGAGGCACACTTCGAGCGCAGCCACAATTCGACGGTCGAGTCCAGCTCGGTTGCCGTTGAGCAATCTGCATCTGAGGATCTGCCGACGCCACACGATACCCATCCGGAGCTGGACGACTGGCTCGATCGCCTGGAGGATGCGTCCCCGGTGCGGTGTCCGGATGCTGAGGTGCGCCATCACGTCGAACGATGGGCGGATGACGCGGAGCCCGCACGACCCCGGATCCACCAACCTGATGAGCCCGGCGCCATCGCGCTTCAGGACGACCACCAGGCTTCGGAGCTGGACGACTTGTTCGATCGCCTGGAGGAGGCGTCCCCGGTCCCGTGTCCGGACGCCGAGGTGCGCCATCACGTCGAACGACGGGCGGATGACCCAGAGGTCGGACAACCTCGAATTCAACATCCGGAGGAGCCCGGGGCCACCGCGCTTCAGGACGACCACCCGGCGTCGGCAGCGCCACTATCTGTCTCCCTGGCCCAGCTCGGTGCCATGGATGCCGACCTGCTGCAAGTCGGGAACACATTCGCCAGGAGCGATGCGGCGTTCTTGCGCCTTGTGAGCCGATGGCACCCGGTCGCCGTGCCGGTCGTGTAGGCGAGTCAGGCCCAGTCAGGGTTGCACCGCTCCACGGCTCCTGGCTGCTCATGCGGCCCAGCACCCCGGACACCCCCCACTCGATGGAGCGACTTGTGCAAAAGCCGATCAGAACAGATCAGACCGCGCTTTTACAGGCGCATCCTGATCAGACCTGATCAGCACAGGACGCTACATTCGGAATCTGTCGCACATCGTCGCACACGGGACACTGGTGGCGCCCGTCAGGGACTCACACCCTTTTCAG
>JADFPE010000061.1 GCA_022562495.1 Acidobacteriota bacterium | reverse complement strand
CGGTCCGTCGGTGACGATGCGCCGTAGCACCACCCCGTCGGCGTAGCCCTCGATCGGCATCGGCTGTTCGAGACGCCCGTCGCGCAGGTCGCGCAGAAGGAGCCGTGCCTGGCCGGCGGAAATCAGCTGGTGCACGCGGTCGGATGGGGGGCCGGACCCGGTCTCCATCGCCTCCTCGAAGTCGAGGGTGATGACGGCGCCCGGTTGCACGCTCGACAGCGTGAGGCGGAGCGAGCTGGTGTCGCCGCGGGTGTTGGTGGCGAACCGCGCGGTGTTCCCGTCGTGGCTCAGCAGCTGTGTGGTGGGGTTGACGAAGTCGGTGCCGGCGACGGCGTCGAGCCGGGCGCCCTCGACCGTGAGCGTGCCGCGCCAGTGCCGCCAGCCCCGCGGTGCGTCGCCGACGTGATACGGGGTTGCGTCCGAATGGAACGACAGCAGCAGCTCCTGAGTCGATCCGGCGCCGACATCCACCAGATAGTCCCGCTGCCACAGCACCTCGTCGTTCTTGTAGAGCACGATCGACTCGATCGGCGCGGTGCCGATGACTCGGCCCGTCACCTCGCGTCGCTCGGCGAACGGCGCGCGTTGTCCCATCGTGGTGCCGTTCACCCGCATGTCGAGAATGATCCGGTCGCCGGTCGTGGCATAGGTGCGCCGCGTCTTCATGGCGTCGAAGATCGCGTCGCGCGAGCGTTCGGGCGCCAGCACGGCCGCCAGTCCGCCGCGCTGCGCCAGGCTGCTCCGGTTCGGGGCGGAGTAGCCGGGGTGCGACAGGTGGTCGTCGGAGGCGGCGATCAGCCCCACCTGGTGTCCGCGAGACAGGTAGGCCCGCATGAACCACTCGAAGGAGCCGTGCATCGACATCATCTCGACGAGCGGCTCGAGCAGCGGGTCCGACTGGCGGTAGTCGCCCGGTTCGTCGCGCAACGTGAACTCTCGCACCAGACGGTCGAGGTCGGCAGAGGCGCGTCGCGCGGCCGGGCCGCTGGGCGGCACGGTCGCCCGCAGCCGTACACGCGGCCCTTCGAGTCCCACCTCGCCGCCGGCCAGCGCGTAGGCGTCGGCCCAGTCGGCGAGCACCCGCGCACGTACGGCGATGGTCGTCTCGTCGGTCGGTGACGCCCCGACATCCGATTGCAGCTGCTCGACCGCCGCCCGCAGCTCGGGGTCGAGATAGTCGCCGCCGTCGTCGCTGGTGAGGGCGAACCTGGAGGGGCCACCCGGAGCGCAGGCGCTGCTTGCCAGCAACACGCACAGACAGCACATCGAGACGCGGAGCGTCGATGGACACGAGTGACGGATCACAGCGTCCTCCCAGCTAGCGCGAGCGAGGCTCCCCTCAGATCGACCCGACCCGATTGGCTCCGCCTCGCTGGCAGCCTATGAACGGCTGGGCCGTGTGTCAATCGAGCCGCCGGAGGGAGCGGCGGTGGCCCCTGGCGAAAACTGAGCGGGCGACCCGCGCGGGGGCCGGCAGAAACTACCGGCCCCGACGGCCCGGACCACCGTTCGTCGCGGTGCGACCGGCATCACGATGGTGGCATGCTCGATGCATCGTCAGATGGTGGTCGTGGAGGGCCAATATTGTGACAGCACAACATCTTGATATCACATCATCTCGAAGCTACGCTCGGATGGTGCGCACCACGCTGAAAATCGACGACGACGTGCTGGAGGCCGCGCGGTGTATCGCCGACGATGAGGGGGCCACCGTCGGTGAGGTCATGTCGCGTTTGGCACGACGTGGGCTGGAACCCCGCACCGAGTC
The DNA here is from genome assembly GCA_022562495.1 of Acidobacteriota bacterium. Taxonomy (GTDB): domain Bacteria; phylum Acidobacteriota; class Vicinamibacteria; order Vicinamibacterales; family UBA8438; genus NP936. The sequence continues at coordinate 19,681 of JADFPE010000061.1, read as the reverse complement.
GCGTGGCCGAGGGCGATGTCCGACCTTCGCGGTCCTCCGTGAAGCGCCGCCGATCGCCGCCGAGATGGTACGCCGAGCGCTTGACGACTGAGCCGCTTGCACCAACAGGGAGCTCAGATACGCGATTCGGTTTCGCCGTCTCCCCGTAAGGTCCGCGCAAGCATACGTTCCCATGTTGGGGCGTTGAGGCGCCCGGCTGGCCAGGCGCGAGGAGGGAGCATCCGGGGAGTTTGCGACCGACGAGCAACGCCGTCCAGGCGGGATGCATCGCCAGCCGAATGCTACGTAATTATGACCGGGGCCACTTAGGGCCGGGGTGAGGGCATGGTCCTGACCCGAAGATCACTCGGGTGACCTGTGTGGCGCAGGCCGTCAGGCCTGCGAGGCAAGGCTGTCCGCCTCCGCTGACGCTGCGGCGAGATCTCGCCGGAGGTCGCGTGCAGCGCGGGCGACCGGAGGCGGACAGCCTTGTCCCCACGGATGCGTGCACCAGTGCTAGTCCCGGCGCCAGAGCCGCTGCCACCAGCTGGGCGCGTCACCGTCCGCCGGTGTGCCGTCGAGCTCCATCTTCGCGCGGACGGTCTGCAGGTCCCATCCGGTCAGTGCGGCCAGTGTCTGCGCCTCGCGTTCGTGCCGCGCGACGAGGGTTTGCCGATACCGCGCCACTTCGGCGCAGCTCCCGCCGCCTTCCCACGGGTGGCGCAGGACGTAGCGGCCCTGGAAGTTGCTGCGGTCGGCCGTCTCTTGGAACCGGAGATCGTCCGGGAAGTGCTCGGCGTCGTAGCGCACGTGCAGCCGGGTGACGAAGACGTCTGGTGCGGCGTCCGGGCGACGCTGGTTGGTCGGCTGCGACCGTCCGTTCACCCAGAACACCCCGAGCTCCCGCAGCTCGGTGCGACTGAGCGGGTCGGCGGCACAGGGGTCGCACCAGGTCATGTCCCAGGCGTACTCGAGGAAGATCCCGCGCCGGTTCGCCTCGTCGACCTGCCGGCTGAACATCGCCTGGTAGAAGGCGGCGAACTCGTCGCGGTCCTTCAGGAAGCCCGGCAGCTCCATCCCGGTCGGCAGCTTCACCGTCCGGTAGTTCCGCGTCTCGACCCGGCCCTTGCGGGTCAGCGTGAAGATGAACAGGTCCTGCGGGCCGTCGGCGTTCACCGTGCCGAGGCGGATCGGCAGCATGAACTTTGGGGACTCGTACGCAATCTGGATCGGTCGCAGGTAGGAGTAGCCAAGCGCCGCCTGCTCCGCCAGGTTGACCTGTGCGACGAAGAACCGCATCCCCTGTTTGATGTAGCTGCCGAGCACCTCCCGCGCGCCGGGCGGGATCCGGTAGCCGTTCCCCCGCAGCCAGGTTTCGAGTCCGCCGCTTTGCTCGGCTGAGAGGATGACGATGTCGTACTCGCCGACCGTGTAGGTCGCCTCGATGGTCACGCCGAGCGCCGCATCGTGGGTCGCTGAGGCGCGCCGCAACTGCCGGGACACGGCCGGGGTGGCCGCCAGCTCCATGACGATCGGGCGGCACGGGTCGTGGTCGAAGTACTCGACCAGCCGGGGTGCGGTGTAGGCATCCAGATGGTCGATGACCGCTTGGTCGCCCACGTGGATCTGGTCGCGGGTCAGCAGGGTCGGCACCGGGATGACCACCGCGAACTCGGTCGGGTCGCCCTGGAAGTCGTTCGCCATGGTGACCACGGTGCGGTCGCCGTCTCGCACCAGCACGACCTTCGAGGCGCGGTTGAAGAGCGTGGTGTCCGCCTTGGTGACGTAGAAGCCGCAGAACGAGAAGGCGGTCTGGACCGAGACGACCAGGAGGATGAGTGACAGGAGCGTGGCGCGGCGCGCCGCGGCAGGGTTGAAGACGGTCATGGCGATGCGTCCTTTCTGTAGAAGCGCCGCGGAGGCGCTGGTGACCGGGCGATGCCAGTCGTAGCGGGTGCCCGGGAGCGTCCGGTTGATCAGCGGTGTCAGCGGGGCGACCGCCACCAACGACCACAGCAGCGCGTTGGGGCGATACAGCCCGAACTGCACCAGCACCGCACCGAGGGCGACCAGGCCGGCAAAGAGCACGCGACCCGCGCGTGCATCGGGCGTGGTCTTCGGGTCCGAGATCATGAAGAAGGCGAAGAGCAGCAACGCCCCGTTCTGCAGGTGGTGGAGCGGGACGGCGATCGGGTCGCCCAGCCAGACCGCCCGTCCGATGACGAGGAGGGCGTAGAAGCCGAGGAAGGCGTACGTCACATCGCTGCGCGCGGCGCGATGGACCACCAGCCCGCCCAGACCCCCCAGCAGGAACGCGAAGAACGCCACGCTGCCCCACTGCCCGGGTGACACCCAGATCTGGCCGGTCGCCAGCATCATGACGACGAGGCCGAAGTTGGTCGGGTTGAACAGGTGCCGGCCGTCAACCCGCAACAGGAACTTGCTGACGACTGTGATGATGGCCGTCAGTACCACCAGCGCCGGCAGGCCGGTTCGGAGCAGCAGGCAGAGCGACAGCCCGGAGATCAACGGGCTGCGGGGGTCGAACCGGGGGAGGGCCCACAGCCGCGTGCACAGATACTGGGTCGCGAGACAGGTCGCCAGCGTCAGCCCGATCCGGCCCACCGAGACATCGAAGTCGAGCCGGCCGACGCCGTAGACCAGCAGACAGCCGAGCATGACAATCTGATACAGCCGCGGGTCGCGGCTGCGTGCCGCCGCTGAGAGTCGAGTCTGGGTCATCCTCTGCCTGCCTCCTCTCTCTGAACGACCCGGCTCCAACTTCTTGCAGCACGCGGCGATCTGTTCTTTGCGTGCCGTGTGGCGCAGGCCGGTAGGCCTGCGAAGCCAGGCGGTCCGCCTCCGCTGAAGCTACGGCGAGATCTCGCCGTAGGTCGCATGCAGCACGGGCGACCGGAGGCGGCAAGCTTCGCCCCACGGATCTCTGCACACGCGCGCCTCGCCGTAGCGCCAACGGCGCGAAGGCGGGTACGATCTCTTCCGAGAAAGGAACCCCACAGATGCCGCCGACCTTCACTCGTTTCTCCGCCTCCATCCAGCCCGAGGGCGCCTTCACCGTGCTTGCCGTCGCCCGGCAACTGATCGCCGCCGGCAAGGAGGTCATCGAGCTCGAGATCGGCGACAGTCCGTTCGCGACGCCGGACGGGGCGGTCGAGGCGGGGATCCAGGCCATCCGCGACGGCCGCACGCGCTACGGGCCGTCGGTCGGGCTGCCGGAGTTTCGCGCCGCGGCGGCCGCCTACCTCAACGAGGAGCACGGCCTGGCGGTGACGGCCGATCATGTCGTCGCCGGACCGGGGGCGAAGACCTTCGAGCAGCTGTTCTGCGAGGCGTTTCTGGAGCCGGACGACGGCGTGCTGGTGTTCAGCCCGTATTTCCCGACCTACGCGGCGAACATCGCCCGTCGCGGCGCGCGCATGGTCCTGTCGAGCCTGCGAGCGTCACACGCGTTCCGGCCGGATCTCGACGATGTCCGTCGGTTCCTCGATGAGGACGCGCGGCCGAAAGCGGTCTTCCTGAACAGCCCCCACAACCCGACTGGCGGGGTTGCCACCAAGGACGACCTGCGCGAGCTCGCCGACCTGATCCGTGGGCGGGACGTGGCGGTCTTCAGCGACGAGCCGTACGACTGCATGGTCTGGGATGGGCGGCACCGGTCACTGCTGTCCGAGCCGGGCATGCTCGAGCAGACGGTGGCGGCCTACACCTTCAGCAAGTCGTTCAGCATGAGCGGGTGGCGGCTGGGCTACGCGGTGTCGAGCCCGGAGACGGTCAAGGTGCTCGATGTGCTGACCAACACCGCGCTGTCCTGCGTGCCGCCGTTCACGCAGGTCGCCGGCATCGCGGCGATGCGGCACGACCGGCAGTATCGTGACGACCGGATGCAGGACTTTCACCGCAAGGTCGAGTTGCTGGTGACGGGGCTGAACACGGTCGCGGGGGTCGACTGTCTGATGCCGGGTGGCACGTTCTATGTGTTCCCATCGGTCGCGCCGATCTGCAACCGGTACCGGATCACGTCGCACGGTCTGGCGATGTATCTGCTGGAAGGGGCGGACGATCGGCTCGGGGTCGCCTGTCTGGGCGGGGAGTGCTTCGGCGTCGCGGGTGCCGGGTTCCTGCGGTTGAGCTGCGCGCAGCCGGACGACCGGCTGACGGCGGCCGTTGCGTTCATCGCCGAGGCCACCACCCGGGACGACCGGATCGCCGCCTACCTCGCCGTGCATCCGGAGCACCGACTCGACACGTCCTACGAGGCCCCCGCCATCGCTACCGCGTGAACGGGTGTGACCACCGGGGACGCGCGGCTGGCCAACGATCTATCGTTTTGTCAGGAGCGCAACCAGCAGTCCGACGTTGATCTCCACCGAGCTCCCCCCGGACAGCGTCAGCGTGGCCCAGCGCGCTGTCGGCCGCACGTAGCGCTCGAACATCGGTCGCACGTGGCGGGCATACTGCGCCCTGACGGCGTCGGGGTCCCGGCCACGGTCGCGGCGGTCACGCGCGATGCGCCGGTCGACCGCGGTCTGGTCGTCCACCGTCAGGAAGACGGTCGTGTCGAGCAGCGTCCGGACGTCGGGGTGGTGGAGCACCAGCAGCCCCTCGACGATCAGGAATCGTCGGGGCACGACCGGCTCCACCTCGAGCCGGCGGGTGTGCGTGGTGAAGTCGTAGCGGGGACGCTGGACTGTCTCGCCGCGCCGCAGTGCGCGCAGGTCCGCGACGAACCGGTCCCAGTCGAACGCCTCGGGCGCGTCGAAGTTCCATCGCTCGCGCGCCGCCCGGTCCAGGTGGGCGAGGTCGCGGTAGTAGGCATCCATCGAGAGGACGGCGGCGTCGACCAGCGACTCGGCCAGCGCATGGGCGAGGGTGGTCTTGCCCGACCCGGACGCGCCGGCGATGCCGACCAGATGGGGTGTGCGCCGAGGCGTCACGGTGCCACGATACCGCGGACCTGGGGAGACGTTCCGGTGGTCGGCCGCCCCGGTCTCCGGGCCGGTCGGTGGTGCCGCTCGACCTACGCCAGGTCGGCGCATCGCCACCCTCGGAGCGACGCGCGACTGTCACCACGGGCTGCTAGGCGTGTGGTACCAGATCGCTCAGACCGAGCTCGGCCAGCGCCGCCTCCATCCAGGCGTCTTCGAGCCGCTGGTGCACGTCGCTCGGTGAGAGCGACAACACGAAGACGTCCGTCTCCCGACCCTCGGGCGCTATTGATCTCTCCAGCTCCCATCCGACCCGCGTCTCGAAGGTGAAGGTGCCGGTGACGTCGGCGACCGGTATCTGCTGTGCCATGTGAACCTCCGGCATGACAGAGAGCAAGTCTCGCGCCAACAGGTGGGTGCGAGCCCACGTGGACACCAACCGGCTGGAATGGTCAATGTTTCCAGCCTGATCTAGGCTGCATCCGCCGTCGTGGTGTATCCGGCATCGCAGATGGTTCCACGTTTCTGTCGACGCGTCACGGCCGTCTCCACAAGTGTGTGCGAGCTCTGGATGGTCGGGTATCTCGACTCGGACGACAACAACCTACGCCTGCTGCGGGATGTGACGGTCTCGTGCGTCGCTGGTGTGGGGGGGTGCGGATGACGGTGCGCCCCCGGTGCCTCTCAGGCTCCCGGCTGTGCGCTGCGGCCCCGACTCACAGCCGCTTCACGAGACGCACGACGATGCCCAGCCCCTGATACTCCACCGAGAGTCGAAGTAGAGCCGGCTCAGCATCATGCCGCGGCCGTGTGCCGCGTAGAGCGCCTCGCCCTCGGTCGGGTGCCCCTGCTTTCCGACCAGGCGTCTCAACAGGTCGCGGGAATCGCGGTCATCGTCGACGATCAGCACTCTCATCAGCGTTGCCCCGTGCGGGACGGGTGGGACAGGGTACCCTGGAACTCCGCGAATTCGAAGGGCGATGCGAAGTGAAGCAACCACCGAGGGGTGGTGTCGTATGCGGTCCGTCAACGTTCGCGGGAGATCGGCATCATTCGCATGTCACTCGGCGCGCAGCGTGTCCAGGGCATCGTTCAGGTGCTGGGCCGGGGGATGCTGCTGGTCGGCGCCGGTGTCATGGTGGGCCCGGCCGCGTCCGTCGACTCGATGAGCGTCCTGCGATTCGATGGGTCCCGTCAGCGGGTCTCCTCGAGCAACCGTTCCAGCTCGGCTTGCATCACGGCGAGCGTCTCGGCCTGCGCCGGGTCGACCATGAGGTTCTTCATCTCGAACGGGTCGGCGACCAGGTCATACAGCTCATCCATCCCGTCGAGATCGGTGTAGTGAATGTATTTGTAGCGGTCGGCCCGGACCGCCTGATACCCCATGGTCCGGATCCGCCGGACCTCGGTATCGCTGTAGTACTCGACCAGGAACGCGCTGCGCCAGCCTGGTGCCCGGCCGACCAGCACCGGCAGCAGCGACCGGCCGTGCAGCGGGTGGTCCGGCTCGATGTCGGCCAGATCGAGCAGTGTCGGGGCGAGGTCGATCGACAGGCTGAGCGGGCCGATCCGTGACCCGGGTCGCACGAGCGGCGGAAACCGCACGATCAGTGGGATCCGGAGCGTCTCCTCGTAGGCGAGCCGTCGCTCCGCGCTGAGGCCGTGCTCGCCGTAGAAGTAGCCGTGGTCGCTCGTGAAGATGATGATGGTGTTGTCGAGCTCGCCGGCCTGTCGCAACGTGTCGGTCAGCCTGGCCACGCTGTCGTCGACCGCCAGCAGCATCTCGAGCCGCTCGCGAATCGTGCGGTCGGTCGTGATCGTGTCCGGCCCCAGCGGCGGCAGGTCGTCGATCTGTCGTTCGAGCGCCGGTTTTCCCAGCGGCGGCACGCCGGAGCTGGGCCGGCGCGGGATGGTGGCGTCCGCATAGATGCCCCGGTGCCGCTCGGCCGGGATGAAGCCGGTAGGCTGGTCTGCGCCTGGGGCGGCGGTGCTGCCGTCGTCGAGTTGCCTGGCGTTCGGGTGCAGCGCCGTGTGCGCGAGGAACAGCATGAACGGACCATCGTGCGGCTGCTCCAGAAACGCCACCGCGCGGTCGGTCAACACGTCGGTGACATACCCCTCGACACGGGTGGTCGAGACCCCGTCGTTCAGGAACGGGTCGATCGCCTCACCCGGCCCCCGCAGGGCGGCCCAGTAGTCGAACCCGGGGCGCCGCGTCTCGTCGTTGCCCATGTGCCACGTGCCGACGAACCCGGTCGTGTATCCCGCCCGCTGCAGGTCGCGGGCGAAGGTGGGCAGCTGGTGACTCTCGACACTGTGGTCGGTGTTGTCGGTGATGCCGTGCGCGTGCGGGTAGAGACCCGTCAGGATCGACGCCCGACCCGGCGAGCAGAGCGGGGTGGTCACGAAGGCGTTTTCGAACAGCGCGCCCTCGCGCGCCAGCCGGTCGATCGCCGGTGTCTGGACGAACGGGTGTCCGGCCACGCCGATGTCGTCCCACCGCAGGTCGTCGACCACGATGACCAGGATGTTGGGGGGCGGGCCCAGATAGATCGGGCCCTGGTCACGGGACGGCACCGGTTCCCGGCAGCCGGTCGGCAGCAGGAGCATCGGCAGGAGCGCCCACACACGGAGGCTCAGAACACGGGTCATCCTCGTCATGGCAGGTCCGGCGCCTGCCAGCGCTGACGCGGCGCCAGCCGGCCGCTGCCGGCCGCGCCGGTCACCCGGCCGTTTTCGTAGACCACCTCGCCGCGACGGATCGTCATCACCGGCCAGCCGGTGACCTCGCGGCCCGCGTGAATCGAGAACCCGGTGTTCGACAGCGCGTCCTCGTTGCGGATCGTGCGGGTCTCGTCCGGGTCCCAGATCACGAGGTCCGCGTCGGCGCCGACGGCGATCGTGCCCTTGGCCGGATACAGCCCGAACAGCTTTGCCGGATTGGTCGCCGTCAGGGCGACGAACTGCTCCACCGTGATCCGGCCGGTGCGCACACCGTCCGAGTAGAGCATCGGCCGCATCACCTGCAGGTTGTTCATCCCGGCGCGGTGGCGCTGGACGTTCTGTTCCGGGTCGAGCTTCTGCTCGCGGGTGTAGGCGACATGGTCGGTGCCGATCGTGTGGATCGTTCCCCGGGCGATGCCGTCCCAGAGCGCGTCCTGGTCCTGCTGGGTCCGCAGCGGAGGTTGTCCCATGTAGAGCCCGGCGTCAGGGCCCTCGAAGCGCTCCCGGGTGAGATGGAGATAGATCGGTCGCGTCTCGACGTAGACGGGCAGCCCGCGGGCCTGCGCCTCCTCGGCGACGCGCAACGCGCGTTCCGACGAGAGATGGACAAGGTAGATCGGTGCGCCGGTTGCCTCGCTGAACGCCACCGCGCGCTGGGTGGCGACCACCTCGGCCAGCACCGGTCGGGCGTCTGGATAGTAGCGGAGCGCGCCGCGTCCCTCGGCGATGAACCGCTCCGCCGTGGTCGACACGATCGCCGCGTCCTCGCAGTGCAGCATCGTCAGGATGCCGGTGTCGCGGGCGGTGACCAGCAGGTTCAGGAACCCCGGCACGTCGCGGTCGAAGCTCGGCCGCACCATGAACACCTTGAGACTGGTGTGCCCCGACGCGGCGAGCGCCTCGAGCTGCGGCGTGACCGGATCCGGGTCACCGATGATCGGGTGCAGGATGACGTCGGCGATCGCCTCCGTTTCCACCTGGGTGGCCGCCTGGGCCATCGCCTCTGCGACCTGGTCACCGCGAACGGTGACGAAGTTCGAGATCGTGGTGATACCGCCGGCAAGCGCCGCCGCCGAGCCGCTGGTGTAGTCGTCGACCCAGTTGCCGCCCAGATGCACGTGCGGGTCGACGCCGCCGGGTAGCACGAGCAACCCGTCGGCGTCGATCTCACGCGCACTGGAGCCAGCGGTGAGACGCTCGCCGATCTCGTCGATGAGGCCGTTGCGGATGCGCAGGTCCCCTTGCACGGTGCCCGCGTCCGTGATGATGGTGCCGTTGCGGATGATCAGCTCTCGTGGCTGTCCGGTGGCCACACCGGTGCCCAGCCAGAGAGCGACGACGACGGCCGGAGCCTGGAAACGGGCAGGTCGAGTCATGACAGTCCTCCCCTGGACAGCGCAATTCTCCCACGAAACAAGCAGGCGGCGTGGTGCTCTCCAGGGTGCGACGGACGCATGGTTCGTACACGAGACACTACAATGAGCAGTCTTCACACACCGGTGACCGGCTGGAGGGGAAGGATCCCGAAAAGGAGCGTGACGATGACGAGACAGCAACTGTGGACGGCGGCGACGGTGGTGGGTGTGCTTCTGCTGGCCGGACCGACGGCTGCCGGTCAGGCCTCGATGTTGGATGTGTCCGAGGCGAGCGCGTTCATGGGGACATGGGTCATCACCATGGAGACGCCGCGCGGCACGAACGAGCAGAACGTGACGATCCGAGACGAGGGTGGCAAGGTGGCGGCGCGCGTCGAGGGTGGCCGCGGCGGCGCCATCGATATCACCGACATCTCGAAGGACGGTGACAGCCTGGTGCTCACCTTCGAGCGGAGCTTCCAGGGCAACTCGATCGACATCGTGATGACGCTGACGCTGGACGGCGAGATGATCAAGGCCACCCAGGACATCGGCGGCGGCCAGTTCAGCATGAGCGGCTCCGGGAAGAAACGCTAGGCGGACGGACTCTCTGGCAGGCTGCTGAGAGCGACAGCCTGGGAGCTATGGGCGCCCAGGTGAAGCCGGGACGAACAGACGGCCGCGCCGGTAATCGGGCAGCGCGACTCTGATCGTGACTGTCCCAAAGCCCGCAGGCTGAGTGTCCGCAGCCTGCTAAATGGGTTCCAGCTGGTCGGCGCGAATCCAGCCGACCTTGCCGTCCTCGAGGACAATCTCGATCCACGCGTCGGATCGGCGGTCGATCCGCACCTTGGTGCCCTCGTGCACCGCGAAGATCTGGAGTGCGCTGTCGTCGGACGGCGCGCTCTGGACTTCGGTCTCAGCGGCCATGATCACCGCCTCCTCGGTGGCGCCGATGCCCAGCTCCCGGACGGCCAGGTTGAGACCGAAGACGAGCGTCACGGCCGTGCCCGCGATGGCGACCCGCTTGCCCCACGCCGCCAGCACCGTCGCCGGTCTGAGGATCACGAGAATCACCGCCGTCATCGCCGCCAGGTAAGCGAGCGCGACCAGCCAGACCAGCGCCGGCCGGGGCACCAACCCCACCCACCAGCCGACGGCGCGGAACAGCCAGAACCCGGGCAGTGGGACAATCGCGTCCGCGGTCAGCGAACGGGCCAGGTCGAGGTTGGCCAGCAGGTCGCCGTCGCCCGGCATCAGCCGTCGCGCCCGCTCGTAGTACAGGATCGCCGGCCCGAGCTCGCCCAATTTGAAGTAGGTGTTGCCGAGGTTGTAGTAGAGCTCGCCGCTTTCGAGTCCGGCGTCGAGAATCTGTGCGTAGCGCTCGAGCGCGCCGTCGAAGTCCCCCTCCTGATAGCGCTGGTTGCCCTCGTCGAAGAAGGCGCCCTGGCCCGCGCACACGCCGGCCGTGAGGATCCCGAGCCAGACAGCCACCGTGAGTCGTGCTGTCATCACAACGCCTGGTCGAGGTCGGTCATCGCCTGTCCGGCGCGGGTCAGCATTGCCTGCATCGCCAGGGTGTCCGGCTCGCTTGGCGCGAAGCGCTGGCGGTCGCAGTCCTCCAGACACCCCAGGTAGGCGTCGATGACCTCGGGCGCCACACCGCGTGACGTCAGCCGCGCGCGGATCTCATCGCGGATCAATCCGGCCTCGGGTAGGTTCAGCGTGTCGCCGAGAAAGCCCTGCAACGCTCGCCCGACCTCGGCGTGGAACGTTCGGTGCCGGTCCGGCGAGCGCAGCGATTGCGCCCGGGCCAGCCGCTGTTTCGCCAGCCGCGCGGCGCGGCGACGCCGTGCGTAGGCCACATCACCGGTCAATCGGTCCTGGTGACGCCGGGCGGCGACGGCGCCGGCGACCGCAATTATCGGCACCAGCGCGACCGCCCAGAACCCGGCGCTGCGGACGAGCGAGCCGCCGACCGGTCGGAAGCCGGGTATCGCGATCCGGATGAACCGGATGTCCTGCCGCTCGAGATCGACCCCGGTACGGAGACGGCCGGCCGGCCCTGCCGGCGTGGCTACAGGGTCGCCGGCAATGGTGAGGGTGATCGGGTCGGACGCCGCCACGGCGTAGACCCCGGTGTCGACGTCGAAGTACGCCAGCTCCACCGCCGGGATCGTTACCTGGCCCGGCGCACGCGGCACGATGACGTACTCGAAGATCTTGCTGCCCCGCACCCCGTCCTCGGTCGGTTCCACCCGTGCACTGACGTCGGGCGGGTACACCTCGACGTCGGACGGAAAGCGCAGCTCCGGGTCCGGGAGAATGCGAATGTTGCCGGTGCCGGACACTTCGAGCCGATACGTCAGGGCGTCGTTGGTGTCGGCGTCGGTCCGGTCGATTGAGGCCGAGATCTCGAGTCGGCCGACCAGTCCCGTGAACGCGTCCGGTCGCCCCGCCTCCGGGAGCGGGAGCACCTCGATCTCGACCGGGTTGGACCCGACGATCACCGGTACCCGGCTGCTGAACAGGCTGCGGCCGAAGAGGTCGCCGAAGGGGTCGCCGAAGAGGCTGCGTGATCTCCGCTGAACGCGCACCTGGGTCTCGAGCGTCAGCGGCTCCAGGGTCTTGGTCCCGGCACTGGTGGGGAACAGGGCGAGCCGCCGGACCACGGCGCTCGCGTATTGCCGCCCGTCGCGTACGACCTGCTCGACCCCCGCCTGCGAGTCGGCAAGCTCCTCGACCCAGAAGCCGGTGGTGCCTGGCTGCCGCGTGATGTTGTAGCCGTCGAGATCGACACGGGTGAAGATTCGGTACTCGACGATCACCGGCTCGTTCACATACACGCGCGGCTTGCTCGCCGTTGCGGTGACGAACAGATCCTCCGGCGCGACAGTACCGTTCGCCCCGGGTGGGCCGGACCGGGCCGTCGGCGCGGGCCCGTCGATGATCCGGATCGTCAGCGGCTCGGTGCGCAGGTCCCGCCCGCCGGCTCGCACCGTGACCGGGCCGATCTCGAACGTGCCCTCCGCCGTCGCCTGGAACCGGTGCTGGACCGTCAGCGACATCGACGTGCGGCCGTTGACGATCTGCAGCGACGTCGAGGTGCCCGAGCCGAGGTAGGCGGCGAATGCCGAGAGGTCGGGCAGCACCGGGTCCTGGTCGAGCTGCTGCGTTCCCGAGATCTCGACGTTCAGCACGAACTGCCGGTTGAGCCCCACCTCGTTCTGGCTCAGATAGGCCCTGACCATCTGCGCGAGCCCCTCGGTCGGCAGTCCCAGGACGACGCCGATCCCGAGGACGACGATGAGCGGTTTCACCACGGCCTCCGCGGTGGACGGGCCGGCGCGGTGGTCTGGCGCTGACGCTGGATCTGGCTCGGGTCTTCGTCGATCGCCTGTAGCAGACGCTCGGCCTCCTCGCGGCTCAGCGCACCTGGTGGCGGCTGCTGTTCGGCGTTCTCCTGTTGCTGCGCCTGGGGCTGGTCGTGCTGTTGGTCCTGTGGTGCCTGATCCTCCGGCTGATCCTGTTGCTCTCGACCCTGTTCCTGGTCCGACTGCTGCGGGTCCTGTTGATCTTGCTGCGCTCGCTGATCTTGGCCCTCGTCGTTGTCGTCCGGCTGGTCGTCGGGCCGTTGCTGTTGGCGCTGGAGCTGCTCGAGCGTGACCTCGACGTTGTGCTTGGCGTCGGTGTCGGCGGGGTTGCGCCGGAGCGCCTCCTTGTAGGCCTCGAGCGCCGGCTCGAGCTGTTGCTGCCGGTACAGGGCGTTGCCGAGGTTGTACCAGGCCTGGGCCTCGACGGCGGGGTCTCCGCTCTCGACCGCCTGCCGGTACGACTCCGTCGCCCGCTGGAGCTCCTCGGTCCGATACAGCGCGTTGCCGTCGTTGAACGGCACGATCGGCGAGTCGGGCGCCTGACGCAGCGCCTCCAGATACTGCTCGTGCGCTTCCTCGTAGCGACCTTCGTCGTAGAGCCGGTTGCCCGCGTCGACCGCCCCGCGGCCCGGCTGCGCCGCGGCGAGCGAGGGCAGTGCGAAACAGGCCAGAAGCGCCGCCACGCCCACGAGACTCGACTGAGACCGACGCGGCGCGAGCCGGGCTCGACCTGTCGGACAGTGTGCGCATCGGTCACAGTGCGTCGGCAACGCACCGCTAGCCCCCGCGTAGCGGGGCTCTACGAAACGCTGCCTAGCGGAGCGGAGCCGGGCTGCCATCTCAGATCACCCTCGTTGGTGTGAGGCGGAGCTTCGCTCGCGTCATTTGAACCTCCCGGCCCAGAGGGTCCGGACGCGACGCCGGTCCGAGACCAGCATCTCGGCGACCAGCAGCGCCAGCGCGAGCCCGAGAAACAGCTGGTACTGCTCGTCGAACAGCGTCACCTGTTCCGCCTCGAACTCCTGGCCCTCACCGGCAGTGAGCTCCTCGGCCAGGAGCGTCATCTCGGTGCCCGCCGGCGAGGCGCGATAATAGACGCCGCCCGTGCGTGTCGCGATCGTCTGCAGGGTCGTTTCGTCGAGCCGCGAGGTCACGACTGTGCCGTCGGCGTCGCGGGTGAACCCCTGTGGGCGGCCGGCGGCATCGAACTCCGGAATCGGCACCCCCTCGGTCGAGCCGATCCCGACGGTGTAGATCCGCACCCCTGCCTCGCGCGCCCGCTCGAGGGCGTCGTCCACCTCCCCTTCGTGGTCCTCGCCGTCGGTGATGACGACCAGCGCCCGGTGACGCCGGTCGGTCTCGGCGAAGAGGTCCAGCGCCACCGCGATCGCCTGCCCGAGATTGGTCCCCTGCACCGATATCGTGTCCAGGTCCATGGCGTTCAGGAACAGGTGTGCGGCGCCGTAGTCCAGGGTCAAGGGGCTCTGCACGAACGCCTCACCGGCAAAGGCCACCAGCCCGACGCGGTCGCCGTCCAAACGGTCGATCAGGTCGGCGATGGCGAACTTCGCCTTCTGCAGCCGGTTCGGCGCGATGTCCTCAGCCACCATCGAGGCCGACAGATCCAGCGCGATGACGATGTCCTGACCTTCGCGACGGACCGTTTCGACACGGGTGCCGAACTGCGGCCGCCCCAGCGCCGTCACCAGCAGCGCGACGGTGACGATGAGCAGCACGGTCTTCGCCGTCTGGCCGCGGCGGTTGACGGTCGCCGTCAGCCGGTCGAGTAGCTGCAGATCGGCGAACCGGGCGAGATCGCGGCGCTTCCGCGTCTGTGCCCACCGGGACAGCACGACCAGCGCCGGCACCAGCAGATAGGCGAACAACATGTCGCTCGCACCGAACCTGAACATGATGCTATGTGCAAGATGATGAAGACCGCGAAGTCCTCACGCTTCTCCTGCCTCCCCGCCTTTGCTCATCGCCGACACATGGAGCGCTGAGCTTCGGCGGGTCCGCCGTAGCCTTGGCGAACGCGGACTACCACTTGTCTCCTGTCTCCTGTCTCCTTGGGTGTTCACGGAATCCTCCTCAGCACCGTCCGGCCCAGACCGACCTCGAGCAGCAGTACCCCCAGACCGAACAGCAGCGGCACGTGGAACAGCTCGCCGTAGCGCGTGAATTGCTCCACCTCGATTTCGGTCGTCTCGAGGGCGTCGATCGCTTCGTAGATCCGCGCCAGGCTCTCGCGGTCGGTCGCCCGGAAGTAGCGGCCGCCGGTCAACGCCGCCGTCTCCTGCAGCGTCGGTTCGTCGATGTCGACCCGCATCTGCGCGTAGCGCCGGCCGAAGATCGGGTCGTCGACCGGCACACGCGCGGTGCCCTCGGTGCCGGCGCCGATCGCATAGATCCGCACGCCCAGCGCCTGCGCCATGTGGGCCGCCGTCACCGGGTCGATCTCGCCACGATTGTTGCGGCCGTCGGTCAGCAGGACGATCACCTTCGACGCGGCGTCCGAGCCCTGGAGCCGCTTGATCGCGGTGGCCAGCCCCATGCCGATCGCGGTGCCATCCTCGATGATGCCCACCTCGAGCTCGTCGAGCAACGTGGTCACCACCCCATAGTCGAGGGTCAGCGGCGCCTGGGTGAACGCGTCGGCGGCGAACACGACCAGCCCGATCCGGTCGTTGCGCCGTCCCTGGACGAAGTCGGCTGCCACCCGCTTCGCCGCCGCGAGCCGGTTCGGCTCGAGATCCTCGGCGAGCATCGAGCTCGAGAGGTCGAGGACCAGCACGATGTCGATGCCCTCGGTGGTGACGTGCTCGGCGGTGACCCCGGACTGGGGGCGCGCGAACGCCACGATCAAGGCGGTGAGCGCGATGGCCCGGAGCCCGAAGAGCGTGTGCCGGTAGCGTCCGCTACGCCGGTGGTTAGCCCGTATGATCGGAGCGAGCGACGAGTATCGCAGCGACCCGACCTGTGGCCGTCCCCGGATGACAGACCAGTAGGCGAGCAGCGGTACGACCGCCAGCAGCAAGAAATACACCGGGTCGGCGAACCGGGAGATCATGTGACGGGCCTCTCCAGCAGGTGGCTGACGAATGCGGCAAAGCCCATCCGCCTTCGCCACGGCTTCGTCGGACAGGCCGGCTTCTCCTGTCTCCTGCCTCCTGCCTCCCGCCTCCTGAACCCGTCTCGCGGGATCATGCGACGTGGGCCTCCGCCGGCGTCACGGCCGGGACCGGGTCGGCCGGTGTGGCCTTATCCACCAATCGGCGGCCCAGTGGCACCAGGTCACGGCAGGCGGGGACAGCGGGCCGGAACTTCGCGAATTTGACGAGGTCGCAGCGGTCGAGCAGCTGCCGGAAGTCGGCGACCACCCCGCTGAGCGCACCCGTGCGGCGCAGCCCGTCTAGCACCCCGCCGGTCGTCATCTCCATCGCTTCGACCCCGAACCGGTCCTGCGCGTAGACCCGTATGATGTCCGAGACGCGAATGTGATAAATCTTCACCTCGCCCAGCTCCAGCAGTCCGGACGCTTCGAGCGCGTCCAGCGACTCGCGGGCGATCTCGTGCGCCGGCCGCGGCGGCACGAGTGGCACCTGGACGTCCGGCCGGTGGCGGCGCCGGTACCGACGGTAGAGCCAGTATGCTGCCGCACCCACCGCCACCACCCCCGCCAGCCATGGCAGCAGCGTCACCACACGGAACGGGATCGCAAGCGGGCCCTTGATGTCGCGGATGTCGCCGCCCTCATCACGCCCGACACTCTCCACGCTCACCATCGCGGTAGCGGTCGCCAGCCTGACGGTGTCACCGGCGGCATCGACCACCTCGACCTCGAAGGTCGGCAGCGTCAGCTCGCCGAGCTCGAATGCCGTGACGGTCAGTTCGGCGCTCGACCGCATCCGGGTCCCCTCGGGCACCGGCGCGAGCAGCCGCATGTCGACCAGCTCGAACGGGTCGAGCTCGAACGGGTCGGGCCACACCACCCGGGCGTCCGCGGCGTGGCGCACCGTCACCACGAGGCGGACCGGGTCGCCAACGGTGATCACCACCGGGTCGAGCGTGGTGAGGAGCCCTGGCGGGTCGGTCTGCGCGGAGACGTGCACGAGGAGTGACAGGACAAGTAGCGCCGCCCCCACCAGCCGTCTGCCCGTCATCTCGTCATTGGTCCTGCCTGGTCGTCACCGCTCTGCGTTCAGCGCAATCGCTTCGCACGCTGCCGGAAGAACCGCATGAGCCGGTCGGCATACGGGCGGTCGGTGCTGATCTCGATGACATCGACGCCGGTCTTTCGGAACTCGCGCTCGAGCGCGGTCCGGGTGTCGGTGACCTCGCGGTTGAACGCGTCGCGGAACGCCGGGTCGGACACGTTCACCGTCAGCTGCTCGCCGGTCTCGGCATCCTCGAGCTCGATGTAGCCGACGGCCGGGAGCTCGCGTTCCCGTGGGTCGCCCATCCGTATGACGATCGTGTCATGCCGCCGGCCGGCCACCGCCAGCGCTTTCTGATAACCGGTGGCGAAAAAATCTGAGACGACGAAGACGACCGCGCGCCGCCGGACGACCCGCACCAGATACTCGAGCGCGCCGGCGATGTCGGTACCGCGGCCTGCCGGTCGGAAGTACAGCAGCTCGCGCAGCACCCGGAGCACATGCCGACGTCCCTTGCGTGGCGGCACGAACTTCTCGATCCGGTCGCTGAAGATGATGAGCCCGACCTTGTCGTTGTTCGTGATCGCCGAGAACGCCAGCACCGCGCAGATCTCGACCGCGACCTCCCCCTTCATGCGCGACCGCGAGCCGAACTCCCCGGAGGCGCTGACGTCGACCACCAGCATGAGGGTCAGCTCGCGCTCCTCGTCGAACACCTTGACGAACGGCGTGCCGGTCCGCGCCGTGACGTTCCAGTCGATGCTGCGGATGTCGTCGCCGTACTGATACGCGCGCACCTCGGCGAAGTTCATCCCGCGACCCTTGAAGACCGAGTGATACTCGCCCGAGAAGACGTCGTTGACGAGCCCCCGGGTCGTGATCTCGACCCGACGGACCTGCGTCAAGATCTCCCTCGGGATCATCGGGCGTCTGCTCCCCTGCCCGATGGTCCAGGCCGGTCAGGAGTCAGGAGGCAAGAGACCGGAGGCAAGACGGAACCGGTGGGCTGCGCCGACTGCTTCAAGAAACCACTCTCTGAGGGACACACACGTTCGGCACTCAGCAGAAGGCTGGTGAAGCCCTCCAGCTTCTGCTGTCTCCTGTCTCCTGTGTCCTCGAGCACACCGTCATGGCACTTCGATGCTGTTCAGCACCCTGGTCACCACGTCATCCGAGGTCATCTCCTCGGCCTCGGCCTCGTAGGTCAGCAGCACGCGATGACGGAGGACGTCGAGTCCGATCGATCGGACGTCCTCGGGAGTGACGTAGCCACGCCTCCGGAGGAAGGCATGCGCGCGTGCCGCCTTCGCGAGACTGATCGTCGCGCGGGGCGAGGCGCCGAACGCGATCAGATCGGCGAGGTCGCCCAGGTTGTAGTCCTTCGGTTGCCGGGTCGCGAACACCAGGTCGACGATGTAGTTCTCGACCTGCGGGTCCATGTAGATCATCTCCACCGCCGTGCGTGCCCGCAGGATTTCTGCCGGCTCGACGACGGCGGTGACCTCCGGCTCCGGGCCGGTGGACATCCGGCGCATGATCTCCAGCTCCTCGTCCTTGTCCGGGTAGGTGACCGCCAGCTTCAGCATGAACCGGTCGACCTGCGCCTCCGGCAGCGGGTAGGTGCCCTCCTGTTCGATCGGGTTCTGCGTGGCGAGGACCAGAAACGGCGAGTCGAGCGGGTAGGTGGTGTCACCGATGGTGACGGTCCGCTCCTGCATCGCCTCGAGCAGCGCGGACTGCACCTTGGCCGGCGATCGGTTGATCTCGTCGGCGAGGATGATGTTGGCGAAGATCGGACCCTTGTGGGTCTTGAACTCGGACCGCCGCGGGTCGTAGACGAGGGTGCCAATCAGGTCGGCCGGCAGGAGATCCGGGGTGAACTGAATCCGGCGGAACGTCGTGCTGATGGCGTTGGCCAGGGTCCGAACGGCCATGGTCTTGGCCAGGCCCGGTACCCCTTCCAGCAGGACGTGCCCGTCGGCGAGCAACCCGACCAGCAGCCGCTCGATCATGTATCGCTGGCCGACGATGACCCGGCCCACCTCGTCGAGTAGCCGTCCCACAAAGGCGCTTTCGGCGTGGATCTTCTCCTGAATCGCTTCGATGTCCCGGTGCATCCCATCATTGTATGAGGTGCATTCGGGCCAACCTAACAGTCCGCCGGACGGGCCGTCGGTGGTAGAGTGCGCCGTATCGCGGCGATTGGGCGGGCTGCTAGCGAAGCTGCGCCTCACACCGACGAGAGAAGCCGGAGCGCAGCCCCGCGATGCGGCGCCAGTCCCGAGCCGCCACCCCCACGACTCGGGGACGACGGGCGCTGCCGTCGCTGAACGCCAGCGTCCAACTCGTCTTGCTCACTTCCAAGGCCACGTGCACGGTGCGGTCGTCTGCGCGCTCCTGGGTCTGCTGGGGCGTGTGAGGCATCACACCCTCCGTGGGGGTGTGTCGAACGCACGATCGAACTCACGGAGGTAGTCTCAGCCGGCCCGGACTTTCGTCCGGACACGCTGCACCTACATAGCATCTATCGTCTCCACGTCCACGTCGGAGATACACTGCCAGCAGCAGCCAGCCCGGCACCACAGAGGCGTCAGCGAGCGAGCAGAGTGCCTCTGGGTTCACGCACGCCTCCACCGCACGGGTCGTCGGTGTACGCGGCTCGCAGCCCGTGGTGAAAGTCCTGCGGCATTCGCCCGGGCGCATCGCCAGTTTCGGTGCGATGCGAGACTTTCACGAGGGACTGCAGACGGCGAGCGGCAGATTATATGTCCAGCGAGGGACGAGCCGTCCTGATCGAACAATCTGTCAGGCTGTGTCGGTCGGGGCCGGTACGGACAGCCCGTGATCGGCGAGAAACGATGAGGAGCCGCCGGCGGCCTGTCTGTCGGTCAAGCGGTCAGTGTGAGACGCACGCGCCGCCAGTCGTCGTCGAGCAGTGCCCACAGGATGTGGTCACGCACGACGCCGCCGGTGCACTCGAAGCACTTGCGGAGCAGGCCCTCCGGCTCGGCGCCCAGCTTGCGCAAGGCGGCGTTGCCGCGGCCGTTCTCGGTGGCCGAGCGTCCCTCGATGCGAGCGGCGCCGAGGGTCTCGAACGCGAAGTCGGCGACGAGCCGGGCGCGTTCGACGAACCGCCCCGTGCCCCA
>JADFPE010000060.1 GCA_022562495.1 Acidobacteriota bacterium | reverse complement strand
GGAAAGATTCAGGGAGACTACGCGATGCGCGGCATCGGTGCGTATGACATGTGGGCCATTGAATACGGTTATACGTTCGCGAAGGATCTGAAGCCGATTCTCAGCCGGGCAGCCGAACCGCTGCTGCAGTACGGCACCGATGAAGACACCGCCGGACCTGATCCGCTCTCCCGCCGTTACGACTTCAGCAAGAACCCGCTCGACTATGCCGAAAACCAAATGCGGTTGATTCGGTATCATCGGGAACGGATTCTTGACAAGTTTGTCAAAGACGGTCAGAGTTGGTCGCGGGCGCGGCGCGGCTACGATATCACGCTCAGCCTGCAGATGCGCGCGGTCAGCATGATGGCAAACTGGCTGGGCGGCGTGCACGTGTATCGCGATAAAAAAGGCGATAAGAACGGACGACCGCCGTTCAAAGTGGTCTCTGCCGACCGGCAGCGGGCAGCGCTGAAGTTTGTCGTCGAGAATATCTTCCGCGACGAGGCGTTCGGCCTGACGCCGGAACTTCTCAAGCACATGACCGTCGACAAATGGCTCGACGGCAGCTTTTCCGACGCGTTTGACGATGCGACCTGGCCGATTCACGATCGTATCATGGGTCTGCAGGCGTCAACGCTGACCATGATTATGAACCCGACGACGCTGCGGCGCGTCTACGACAACGAATTGCGTGTTCCGTCCAATGAGGACATGATCACGCTGCCCGAACTTCTGGAGACGCTTCGCACGGCCACTTGGTCGGAACTCAGCATGAAGCCGGACAAGAAGTACACCGCCCGGCAACCGATGATTTCCAGCCTGCGGCGAAACCTGCAACGCGAGTATCTCACGCGGCTCATCGATCTCGGTTCGCCGGGAGCCGGCCGAACAGCCGTCTACAAACCCATTTCCGACTTGGCTCGCATGGAAATGCGAAACATCCGCGGCCGAATCGATAATGCCGTGAAAGCGGGCGGCGATCAGATCGACCCGTACACGAAAGCTCATTTGACCGACGCCAGCGAGCAAGTTACCCGCGCATTAGACGCGATTTCCATCTACAACACCGATAAGATCGGTGGCCGCAGTTCGTTCAGATTTCTGTTTCATGGACAGGGGGAGGCGAAACAAACGCGGGACTGAGCAGAAACGCATCGCGGGTTTTGTGATCGTCCGCGTATCGAACTGAAGTCCACCGGTGTTCGACAAACCGTTCGGTTCAATCACGCCCCGTCTGTCGGCGGGGCGTTTTCTTGTCGCGAGCAGATTGAATAATGAGCAGTCGCCGAACCTGGATTGCCCTGTTCGCCGCGGCGGGTGGATCGATCGGTCTGCTGTGGCTGCCCTGTGAATCGCCGCGAGATGTGTGGTGCGTTCCGTTGGGAGTCCCCGGTGAATGGACCTGGAACCGCATTCCCGTCGACGACGGTGAGGTTTTACATCTGTTGCTCGGCTGGTTGCTGGCCGCAGTTGCATTTCTGGCGTATGGCACGGTCATCTGGCTGGGAACTCACCGAATCAATTGTTGTTCCCGTAGGGAAGCAGTCGCCTGGCTGGCGGGACTGGTCCTGGTTGGCTTCTTCTGGCTGTCGGTGCTCCAGGAAAGCCCCCCGGACGGCTACCGGACATCGAAGGCGGCCCATGTCTTGTATTACCCGGGTTCGTCCGGATATTTCACTGTCGCCCGCTACGCCATCTCGGACGTGCCGTCCTTCTTGAGCGGTTACGAAGCCCGCATGTCCGCAGGTGACGTGTTGCACGTCGGCACGCACCCACCCGGACTATTTCTGTTTCACCGCGGCTTGACACAATTGTGTCATCGGTATCCTTCGCTGGCAGAGGCGACGGTCGCCTCGCAGCCCGAGTCGGTCGCTACAGCGCTCTCGCTAATTGCCCGCCAGACGCAGCACAGCCAAACGCCGCTGCTTGCGCGGGACCGGGCGGCGTTATGGATGGCGGCTCTGGTCACGCAGGCCGTGGGAGCGCTCGCAATCGTCCCCTTGTATCTCTTGCTGAGGCGAACGTACTCGCGGCCTGTCAGTTGGATGGCGGCATCTTTGTGGCCCCTCGTTCCTGGATTGGCGATCTTTTTGCCCAAGTCCGACGCCTTGTATCCACTGATCGGTCTCGCGTTCTTGTATTGCTGGCTCGAAGGCTGCCGCAAGCGATCTTTCCTCTTGTGCGCCGCTGCCGGTCTCTTGTTCTGGCTGGGAATGTTCCTCAGCCTGGCCTTGCTGCCGGTCGGTTATGCAACGGTGCTCTGTCTTGCCGGTGCCGGAGCCGTTGTCGTCGTGACGGGTCTGGCAGGCCAGCCACCAGGGGTTATCACGCCGATGCACTCGCACCTGTGGTGGCTGCTGTTCTGTCCCGGCCTGCTGTCACTCTTCTACAGCAGGGCGCTTTGTGCCGACCCGGGCCGGCGTGTTGGCACCTGGCTTCGAAGCTGGACCGCCGTCGTCGTGGTGGGAAGCCTGAGTGATCTGCTCTCCAATTTTGGCACGTTCCGCGGCTGGTCGGATCTGTCGGGTCCGTTCTGGCTTGGCGCCATCGGAGGCCTTGTGCTGGCGCTCCTGGGCTATCTGACGCTCCGTCGCAGTCTCGGGACCGAGAGCACGCCGTACCGGTCGATGTCGCCGGCGCGGCAGTGGTGAGGGCGGTAGAAGGCGACAACTTGTGACACGACTCTTCCTCGACGGTGTCAGGCAGAGGCCGTGGCTTCTTGGCCTCAGCGCCGTGCTGTTCGTGCAGCAGTTCGCTCCGGTGGTCACCTTCGACTTCATCCCGCGCCGGGAGCCGGATGGAGGCGTCTTCTTCTCAGTACTCATGTGGTTCTTCGGCTTCCAATTCTGGAGCCAGCAGATCGCGCGGCATGTCGCCGACAGTACTCGAGCGATTCGGGCCGTGCCGGTCGGTGGTCGCGACGCCGCCCGGGCGTATTGGTTGGCGGCTGTCGTGCCACCCGCGATCGTGTGCGGGGTCACGATTGTGGCGGGCCTGCTGGTGTTAGACCGCCTCGACACACTCGAGGGATCGGGCGGGCGCGGATTCGAGCCGCTGTCGCTGTTCCTGCTGTGGGGCGTCACGTGTGCCGCCACAATCGCCTGCGTGGGCCTCGCGGGAAACACCCGGTCAACCGTGGCGCGCGAGCTGGGATTCTCGATACTCGGCATCGTGTTCTTGACCTGGGCGTACGTGCGCACCGAACCCCCGCCGCTCGGTACGGCCGTGGCGAATGCTGATCTCCTGGTGGCGACGTTGCTCGTTGCCATGACAGCGCTGTCGTACATCCTGGCTCCGCGAATCTTCGAGCACGCGCCTGTCCGCCGACGGACGGACGACCCGACAGGCAGGACAGCTGGGGCACCTGTTCGCCTGGCCTCGGGTGCGACCGGCGCGATCGAGCCGTGGGTCCGCACGTTCGTGTGGGCGCTCGGACTCGGCCTTCTGCTCTCGGTCCCGTCGTTGGCGATCCCAGCAGGCGCCTTCCCGCGACCGTCTCAACCCGGACTGGCAGTGCTGGCGTCATTCCCGGTGTTCTTTTGCGGCGCCTGGATGTTCACCAATTGGATGCCGTCGCTGCGCGCGCTCCGCGTGTTGCCGATCTCGCAGAACCGGCTCCCGCTGCTGCTCTTCGGCCAGCCGGCGTGCGTGTACGCCGGTGCATTGGTCGGCGCCGGCCTCGTCTCGATCGGCTGGCCCGACGGGCTCGCATGGCTCGGCCCGCTCGCTGTGCTCCTTATCGCGCTCTTCGGCCTAACACTGTCCGGCCTGAGCATCCTGTGCGGGTTCGGGGTGGGTCACAAGGAATCCCAGCTTCGGGTCATCTTTCTCCTCGGCGGGGTGGCGATCGGATTCGCGGCGACGCGATTCCGGTCCGAGTCGGATGCCCCTGTACTCGACTGGGTCGGTGGCGCCCTCGGTGTGGCCGTGGTGCTGGCCGTGATCGGCTTTCTGGTGCTCCGAGCGGCGATCAGCCGGCGCGGGTCGCTCTATCGGAGTTAATCCCGGCGCGCAGTTGCATTGGCGCCGGGCACCCGCGTAGCAAGGGCCTTGAGGCCCGCCGGGACCCACGCGGGGATGCGCCGATAATCGGCATTACATGATGGCCAAACAACAGGCCTCGAATGCGCTCTGTTGTGTTGCACGTCCAGCCGAATTGAGGGACCCAAGATGAAGCACCGCATGTCTGTGTCGGCGTTGATCGTCGTGCTCTCGCTCGCCGTGGGGGCGTGCGACACCACCACCTCGCTGGCCGCGGTCGATGACGGTCTCGTCACGTTGGACAGCGGCCAGATCCGCGGCGCCATCGTCGACGACGCAGCCGGCATTTGGGCCTTCAAGGGCATCCCGTTCGCGGCCCCCCCGGTCGGCGAGCTACGCTGGCGACCGCCACAACCGGTCGCGTCATGGCGCGGCGCGCAGGAGGCCGGCGCGTTCGGGCCACGCTGCATCCAGGGCTCCAGACCGAACGCCGACAACAGCCTCCCGCCGCTGGACGAGGACTGTCTCTATCTCAACGTCTGGACCGCGGCGGAGCCGGGCGATGACCGGCCGGTCATGGTCTGGATCCATGGCGGCGCGCTGACCGGCGGCGCCGGGTCCGGCGGGAGCTATGACGGGACGAGCCTGGCGCGACGCGGCGTCGTCCTGGTCACGGTCAACTATCGCCTCGGTCCGTTCGGCTACCTCGCGCACCCGCTGCTCTCGGCCGAGTCGGACCATCGAGCGTCGGGCAACTACGGGGTCCTCGATCAGATCGCGGCGCTCGAATGGGTCAAGCGGAACATCGAGGCGTTCGGCGGCGATGCCGATCGCGTGACGATCTTCGGAGAGTCGGCCGGCTCTTGGAGTGTCCACACGCTCGTCGCCTCGCCGCTCGCCAGGGGGCTCTTTCATCGGGCGATCGGCGAGAGCGGCGGCGTCTTCGGCTCGTACGGCGCAACGCCCGCGCTGAAGACGGTGGAGGCGGAAGGCGAGCGGTTCGGGGTCGCGCTGGTGGGCGTCGACGGCCCGGCCGACGTCACCCTGGCCGCGATGCGCGCCACCTCGGCAGACGATGTCATGGCGACGAGTCGCACGCCAGAAGGCCGGGTCCGGACCAGGCCGGTCGTCGACGGCTGGGTGCTGCCGGACACGGCCCTCGCAATCTTCGAGAGCGGGCAACAGAACCGGGTGCCGGTCATCGTCGGCTGGAATGCCGACGAGGGCTCGCTGGCGGTGCGCAATGCGCCAGAGGAGGTCGATGCCTACCGGACGTGGGCGCGCGCGACATACGGCGACGCCGCGGATGCGTTCCTCCAGGTCTACGAGGGCACAACACCCGAGGCGGCGACGGCGGCGTTTCTGAAGGCGTACGGGGACCAGAACTTCGGGTGGGAGATGCGCCAGTGGGCCCGGCTCACCCAGACCGCCGGCCAGCCGGCCTACCTGTATCACTTCAGCCGGGTCCCGCCGGGGAGCCCCACAGGCGTCTATCATGCGGCCGAGATCCGCTACGTCTTCGACAACCTGCAGGCACCGGGCGGCCGGCATGCGTACACCGAGATCGACGCGCGGGTCTCCGACCTGATGGCGTCCTACTGGGTCAGCTTTGCCGCGACCGGGGACCCGAACGCCGACGGGCTGCAGGCGTGGCCCGCGTACACCGCGGCCGGTGACCAGCTGTTGGAGTTCGGCGACACCGCGGAGGTGCGGCACGGCTTCCGCAAGGCCGAGCTCGACTACTTCGATCGCCACTACGCCGACCGGTAGCAAGAGGGCTTTCATGCCGCGGAACGGGTGACGGTCGCGGTGTGGACACGCGGGACGAGCTCGCTAGTGCCTAGCCCCCGCGTAGCGGGGCTGTGAGAAAGGCTCGGCTAGCGAGGCGGAGCTAACTGGGTCGGGTCGGTTTGAGGCGGAGCCTCGCTAGGCACTACTGCGCGGCGGAGTCGGCTAACCAGTGGAGGGTCTGCTGCCAGAAGGTTGCGTGCACCCGCTCTAAATCTAGAGCGGGGCCGGTGACGTCTGCAGACAGACTCCACTGCCAGGAGTCTTGGGCAGTCAGCGCCAGGACCCTGCCCAGGCCATAGCGTTGATAGGCCAGCACCGCCTGCTCTCCCCCGAGGCTCGCGCCGACGAGGAGGGTCCAGGCCGTGCGCTTCACTCCTCCGATGTGGTTCACACTGGGTCTCCCCAGCGTCTGCCCCTATCTGGGTCACCGGGTGGGTCAGACCGAGCGGTGTCGGTGCGAGCCGGACCTCGACGGCCGCACGTGGTACGTCGCCGGACGCGCGAACGGGGATCTCGACCGGCAGCAGATCTGCAATCTCGGTCTCGGCCCAGCCGCCGTCACCGAACGAGCGGCGCCCACCAAGCATGAGGAGCCCCCCTCCTCGTTCCACGAACTCGGTGATGAGCCGCAGCTGGGGCTGGGCACTATAATCGCGACATCCTCCTCCCGCGACCATCAAGGAGAAGAGTCGATGCACACGGGCACACGGCGTCGGTATTTCATCTCGGGCGTCCTGTTGGTCACGATGGTTGCCGTCGGCGCGACCGGATCGGTCACGGCACAGTCGGCGGTCCCGGACGGTGAATGGCATCACTTCGGGCGAGACGGCGCCAACACCAAGTATTCGCCACTGGACCAGATCACGGCCGAGAACTTCACCGATCTCGAGATCGCCTGGCGCTGGACGTCGCTCTCGAGAGCCGTCGCCGACAGCAACGAGCGGATCCGTCCCAGCGCGTTCAAGTCGTCGCCGCTCATGGCCAACGGGCTGGTCTACGTCAGCACGGCGCTGGGGCAGGTGGCCGCGCTCGACGCCGGCACCGGCGAGCCGGTCTGGACGTATGACCCGCGCATCTACGACGACATGGAACGACCACCCAACATGGGCTGGCACCATCGGGGGCTCTCGTACTGGAAGGATGACGAGAGTGACGACGCTCGAATCTTCATGGCCAACCACGATCTGAAGCTGGTGGCATTGAACGCGCGGACCGGAGCGCTGTATCCGGACTTCGGCGAGAACGGCTACGTCGACCTGACCCAGGGCTACGGACGCAAGATCGACGCCTCGCGGATGACCTACTCGTCGCCGGTCGCGATCGCGGGCGACACCATCATCACCGGCAGCATCGTGCAGGATACGAACATCAGGCTGCGCGAGGCCTCACCCGGGGACGTGCGCGCCTACGACGCCCGCACCGGCGAGATGAAGTGGATTTTCCACACCATCCCGCAGGGAGACGAGTTCGGAGTTGACTCGTGGCAAAACGAGTCGTGGCGCTACAGCGGACACGCCAACGTGTGGTCATACATGGCGGTCGACGAAGAGCTGGGCTACGTGTACCTCCCCACCGGCACGCCGTCCAACGACTGGTATGGCGGGATGCGGCCCGGGAACAACCTGTTCGCCGAGAGCATCGTCGCCGTCGACATCGAGACCGGACAGCGGGTGTGGCACTTCCAGGCGATTCACCACGGGCTCTTCGACTGGGACTTCCCGACCGGGCCGAACCTGCTCGATATCACGGTTGACGGCCGCGAGATCAAGGCGCTTGCGCAGGTCAGCAAGCAGGCGTTCACCTACGTGTTCGACCGTGTGACCGGCGAGCCGGTCTGGCCGATCGAAGAGCGACCGGTGCCGCAGGGCAACGTGCCGGGCGAGTGGTACTCCCCCACCCAGCCGTTCCCGACCAAGCCGCCGCCGTTCGACCGGCAGGGCATCAGCATCGACGACCTGATCGACTTCACCCCGGAGCTGCGGGCCGAAGCGATCGAGATCACTGACCGCGCGCGATTCGGGCCGCTGTTTTCACCTCCAGTCCTGCGTGGCGCAGAGAAACCCTACATTCAGGTACCGGGCGCCGGGGGGGGCGCGAACTGGCAGGGCGCGGCGGTCGACGTGGAAACCGGACGGCTGTTCATCTCGTCATCGAGCACAGCGATCGTCGTGGAGGTGATCGAGTACCCGCCACCGGCGACCATCGGCTACTTCACCGACCCCTGGGGAGTCAACCTGCGGGGGCCGCAGGGGCTGCCGCTGTTCAAGCCGCCGTTCAAGCGAGTGACCGCGATCGACCTGAACACCGGTGACCAGGCCTGGATGACACCGCATGGGGATGGGCCGAGAAATCACCCGGCGCTGCGAGACCTGAACCTGCCGCCGCTTGGCGGCGGGGGCGGCATCACCTCGGGACCGCTGGTGACCCCGACGCTGCTGATCATGAACCACGGCGGACGGGACTACGAGGAGACGGTGGCCAGTGCGCGCACCGTCAGCGCCTACGACAAGGACACCGGTGAGCACCTCGGCTCGATCGACCTGCCGGCGGTGCCTGGAGGCAACCCGGTGACCTACATGCACGAAGGCAAACAATATCTGGTGATCGCCGTCGGCAACGGGCGCCGCGATGCGGAACTGCTCGCGCTGACGCTGCCGTGAGAGCTCTTCCGGTCAAGGCTCGAGGTCTACCAGTCAGGGCCTCCGGCAGGACCACTCGCTCTCGCAACGCAGCTCTCCTGATTCCGTCGGCCCAACGTCCTGTGTTTCAGCCGCGGCGCCCGGTGGCCCGGATTCTTTCACAAGCCCGCCGCCGTCGGCTGCAGACGCCGGTTAGGCCGATCATTACGCCCGACGCCAACCTGCCCGTATAACCCGCCGCGGCGTTCGCCCCGACGTCTCTGCATGATCACTGAGCGTGCGGTCTCATGACGGCGCGGTGCGGACTCTGGCTATGCTCAAAGCCCTCACAACGAGCAACGCAACGCCCAGTACGGCCAGACCCAATCTCGAAAATACCCACGCCAAGCCGACCGCGACCGGTACCACCCCGATGGCCACGACCAGCAGACTCCCGAGCCACAGGGTCTGACCTGCGGCCCCACGCCTGGCCGCGCGAATCGTCGCCCAGACAGTTGTCAGCATGAGGGCGCCCGCCACGACGGCATGGACGGCGGCCGTCGTCGAGAATCGTGCTGCCGGCCAGATCGACACACCAGCGCCACCAAGGTCGACCTCTCGTGCCCTGGCCACCGAACCGACGCCCCCGATATCGAGCGCAATCATCAGGCCAACGATGATGTAGTAGGCGCCTAGCAATGCGCCAGCCTCCACAAGGACTTGGTGACCTAGCCCCATGCCCCCGCGGTGGTGAGTCGCGTCGGCCCGACCGATCGGCCTGTCATAGACCCACGCACCGGCCGCCGTGGCGAGAAGGAACCCCGCGAGGCTCATCCCCGCCCTCTGGGCCATCACGGCGCCGCTAATCTGATCCGAGCCGCGCATCACGTACGCCTGTATCGCGTAGCCGGCGATCCAAACACCCAGCGCAGCGATGGCCGCGCTCCGCAGCCCACGACCGTACCGAGTGCTAATGAATGCGTAAATCCAGACGGCGATGATCCCGATCAGGTACGCCAAGGCCATCGCTACCGGCACCCCTGAACCCGGCGGTTGGTTGAGCTGCCCTCTCTGTACTTCTGAGAGGAGCATCACGGACGCCACACCCCATATGTTGACGACCACCCCGACCAGTAGCCCACCTACAAGGACGTGCACGACATTGATCTTCGCCATGGCACCAGTTGAGCAGATCTATCGGCCTAACGGCCAGCGTTCACCTGCGGCGACGCAGAAACGCATCAGCCGCCGTCTGGTGTAACGCCTGGTTAGGTGGCCTTCTATCGGCTTCACGTAGCATCGCGCTTGAACAGTTCTAGCATCTTCTGGTTCGACTGGCCTACCTCGATGATGTACCCGTCCGGGTCGCGCATGTAACATCTTGTCTCCCAGCCATGATTGTCCAGAGGCTCCGTAATGAAATCAGCTCCCTTGGCCTTCCAGTCGACATAGCGAGCCTGAACATGCTCCTGGCTCAGCGTGCGCCAATTGCCTCTCGATTGGGAGCCGCGCTACTGCGTCCGCCCGCTCTTATTCGAATTCAGAGGGGTCGCCCCGCAGCTCAAATAAGGAGGAGGTCGGTAAACTTTCCGCCCCTGTAGATTTCATAGAGTTGGGGCACCTTTGAAATGGGGTGCTTAGGGGCTTTTTCTTCTGATAGATCAATATAATGCGTAAAGGATTTTTGTAGGGTCTCCACAAAGTTTTCTGCATCTGATTTGGTTTCCACCATTCCTTCTGGCCAAAACTCCAGCACAAAAGGGATGTTCCGCTTTAGTAGAGTTCTAGCTCCTTCCAGAACATGGGGTTCATAGCCCTGCACATCCATCCAGAGAAGAGAAATGTCTTCGATTGGAATAGTAGATTCTTCAAGGAAGCTGTCTAAGGTTCTTCCAGATATTTGAATGGTATCCGAGGCGTCCCTCTGATGTTCAACAATTCGATGATCTCCGAAGTTGTCCGTCGACTTTTTCAGTTTGAGGTCGGTGTTTCTGCTGGCTAGAGCAATCTGATAGGTCAGGATTTTGTCGTTAAGATGGTTTTGTCTAGTATTTTTCTTCAGGAGAGAGTAGTTGAAGGGCTCAGGTTCAAAGGCCAGAGCCCTTTCAAACCATCCGTCACGAATCATGGGAATGCAGACTGTTCCGATATTCGCTCCAATGTCAAGTAAAGTCTTGTTTTGATCTTTCAGTCGTCCCAGGTCCTTCAATCTTTGGAACGCTAATCCCATCGTGTCGTAGTCAAATTCTCCCTCAACGTATAAATACCGGCCGATCAGGTCTTTGTTGGAAAAGGTCATTATTCCGTGTTTGGTTTGCCTTGAGAATGTGCGCTGAGGCAGACGAGACAGAAAATAGTGCCAGACTCGTGATCGCATTACACTCATCTGAATTTCTGGGTCTATCAGGATTTCTCAGTCGATTTTTGTTGACGAAACAACTGGAATTTACACGTACACACGGACTTCATTACCTCTGTGAGCACCGTCGACAGAATGGA
The DNA here is from genome assembly GCA_022562495.1 of Acidobacteriota bacterium. Classification (GTDB taxonomy): domain Bacteria; phylum Acidobacteriota; class Vicinamibacteria; order Vicinamibacterales; family UBA8438; genus NP936. Next base: position 10,601 of record JADFPE010000060.1, on the reverse strand, counting down.
TGAGAAGCCCGTGAGCATCGGCGACGCGGAGATTCAAGAAGCTGTTGATACGAGTCGGATTGGAGGGCGGTTCGAGCGTGACATCCGGCTTGTCGGGCGTCGGGCCACCTCCATTGTTCAGGATGATCCAAGAATTCGCCAGTTTGATGATGCACGGATTCTCTGGTGTCAGCACCTTCCCGCCTAACACTCCGGAGTAAAACGCCCGCGATCTGGCCTGGTCACTCACCGTCAGGAAGTGAGTTACGAAGAATCCCTCGGAGGGTACGGGTGCATCTGGAAGATTCATTTGATCTGTCCGTGTAGTCGAGTGCGTCCTTGCGTCCACCTAACGTACGTTTCTGCTGACCGCCATGGCAAGGGTCGTCCTGGCCAAAGGTTGCCACGCCGGCCAGGCTAAACCGCCGCACCGCCAACCAGGCATGGCCAGCGTAACGTCATGCAGAAACAGATCATAGCATCGGTTTACTCACGCAGGAAGTCGTCGACTTAGGCCGTGGGGAGGGTCAGGCTAGATCGGTCCGGGAGCAGCCGGGAGGTGCGACCCGGTGCTGACGTGCAACCGCTTTCCCGCTACGTCGGTCAGCATAGAGCGCCCCCTCCTGAACGGCTCTGCCGTCGATAAGCGGTTGTCGCTGCAGGAGGTCGCTATCCTGGGAGGGCAGGCGAGTGATGCGAGTTGGTACGCCACACTGGTCGGCCTAGTCGATCGATCAAGCACCCTCACCTGCCGGCGCATCTTCATCCAGTGGCTCAGACCGGCGATGGCGGTCCCGTCGGAGCGGCGGCCCCCGTCGGTCGGCTGGACTCCGCACCCCCAACTCGCCCCGGTTCAGTGCGTGGGTGTAGATCATCGTCGTACGCACGTTCCGCTGTCCCAGCAACTGCTGCAGGGTACGGATGTCGTAGCCGTTGGCGAGTAGGTGCGTCGCGAACGAGTGGCGCAGGACATGCGGGCCGACACGTTTCGGGATGTCAGCCGACCGTGCGGCCTGCGCCAACACCTTGTGCACCACAGACTCGTGCAGGTGAAACCGGGGCGGCGGCCCCAGCGTCCGTCCGCTGTCATGTCGCAGCCGGATGGCGGCCCGCACGCAGTCCAGGAGCTTGGGAGAACTGAACGAGACTGGCGGCCTGATAGGGTCAGATGACATGCCCGCCGTTCGACACGAGACTCATGCCGGCCCTCCAAGCGAGGACTGACATAGGGACTTGCGGGGCGCTGGCGGTACCCTCCACGCCGGTGGCAGAGGCGGGGAACCCGTTTGATATGCGGACCATGACCACTCGCGGAGACTCGCCGATGCTGCGGGCCGTTGTTTCGTACAATAGGGTCCGGTCAAGAACAAGTTCGTATTTTGTGGGCGTCGACGCGCCCGCCCCGCACGGCGTTGCTCCTCGGTCACAAATCCCCCAATTTGCTCCCTCGTCGCGCCTTGCCAGCCGGGCGCCTCGACGCCCCAACACGGGGACACGTGTTCGTGCGCGGACCCTCGAGCCCAGCCGCTACGCCCGAACGAAAAACGCGTGACACACCAGGGGGCCGAGACGACACAACCCATCATGGGTATTGTAGCGGCGGCCGGTGGACGAAAGCGAGCCGGCGTCGCGCCCGGTCGGTTGGACTGCTCTCTGTGATCTCTCTCACTCCACCCCACGGCGACCGGGTCGGGTAGAATTTCCCATCTTGGTGTCCCGCGTCTAGAATTCGCGCACAGTCTTCGGGCACTGTTGACGCGGGACACCCGATACTCGTTGGACGTCTCCAGGTGCCGAATCGATGCTCGAGCCCAGCGACACCGCCGGCTGACCCCGCCAGGGCGACCGCGGCGGACCGTGGCGGCTACCAGGCGGTCGTCCAGAGGCACAACCCCGATGTCGGCGCCGTCATCGCCTCCGATCGGGTCCAGCAGTCCGTGGTGAAAGGCCCGCATCGCACCGAGGGTGGCGATGCGTCGGCCTGGCAAGGCGAGACGAGGGGCATCCCGGCAGTGTTCGACCCTGTTGAGCGAGACGCCGAGCGCCGCCCCTTGCGGGTTGCCCCGCCCGGCGAGTGTTCGCGAACCTGTGACTCGGGACACGTCATGTCAGCTGATAGCACGACGATGACGCTGCCACCGCGGCACCGTCACCGCCTGTTCGCCGCGGTGGTCGTCATCGTCGCAGGACTGCTCGGGCATCCACCGGTGACGACGGGACAGGTGCTGCCCTCAGAGCCGATCAGCGTCGCCGCGGGGCGACTGGTCATCAGCGCCGAGGTCAGCGCATCGACGGCGGCGAAAGACGACGCGTATCTCAACCAGAGCGACTACGGGCAGAACGCACTCCGCCGTCTTGCGCTCGGGGTGACCTCTGCGTTGTCGCTGGGCGCGCGCGTCTCGGTCCTGGCTGACGTCAGAACGGAGAGCGGTCAACCCTTTCTCGTGCATGCCGCGTTCGTGCGGGTCCGCCCATGGGCCACGCGCCCGATTGACCTGCAGGCGGGTCGGATTCCTCCGACGTTCGGGGCCTTCGCCCGACGAGGCTATGGCCTCGGCAACCCGCTCATCGGTCTGCCCTTGCCGTATCAGTACCTCACGTCACTGAGAGCCGACGCGCTACCCGCCAACACCGACGACCTCCTGAGCATGCGCGGTCGCGGATGGCGTCTCAGCTACCCGATCGGCGCCCAGACGCAGGACCCGGGTGTGCCCCTGATGTCGGCACTGCGCTGGGACACCGGACTGCAGGTGCGGGTCGGCGACCGACCGGTGGCGATCGTCGGGGCGATCACCACCGGCAGTCTCTCGAACCCGCTCGTGCGCGATGACAACGGCGGAAAGCAGATCGCCGTGCGAGCCGCGTTTCAGCCGTCCGCGGGTCTCCTGTTCGGCGTGTCGGCGGCGCGGGCCGAGTTCGTCAGCCGCGTCGTGCGAGACGCCCTGCCGCCAGGGGCCACCCCGCACATGACCCAGAGCGGTCTGGGTGCCGATCTCGAGTACTCTCGGGACCACTGGCTCGTGCGTGTCGAAGGGATCCTGAGCTCGTGGCGCCTGCCGACGGTCGCCGCGCCGCTGCTGGACACGCCGCTTCGAGCGCTGGGGATCACGGCCGAAGGTCAGTACAAGGTGCGACCCGGGTTCTACCTGGCGGGACGGGCCGACCACATCGGGTTCTCGTCCATCAGGGGCACCCTGTTCGAGGGCCGCCCGACGCCGTGGGACGTGCCGGTGACGCGACTCGAAGTCGGTGGCGGATACTACGTCCGGCAGAATGTCCTCGCTAAGCTGGCGTATCAGCACAACTGGCGCGACAACGTGCGCGACCGGCGGACCCGCTTCGTCGCGGCACAGCTCTCCTATTGGTTCTGATGCCGACACCCCTCGCACGAATCGTGCCCTGGATGGTCTGCGGCATGGCGGTCGCCGCCGGCACGCCGTGCGGGGCCCAGACCGGTGTCGGCGTCGGCGTCGGTGTCATCAAGGGCCAGGTCGACCTGCCCCGGGAGGTCGCGCCGGTGGCCCGCCGCCCGGACATACGCGGGCTCGGCATGCCGCCACCGCGTCCCGAAGCGACACGGCGCCGGTCGGTCGTATATCTCGAGACCGCCCCAGGTGAGGCGTTCGAGCACGGCAACGAACCGCGGACGCTGATCGACCAACGTCGCGAGACCTTCGTCCCGCATGTGGTCGCCGTCACCACGGGAACCGAGGTCGACTTTCCCAACAGCGACGAGACCTATCACAATGTCTTCTCCCTGTCGCGGGTGCGGTCGTTCGACCTCGGGCGCTACGCCTCAGGGCGCTCCAGGTCGGTGCGGTTCGATCACCCTGGCATCATCCGCGTCTTCTGTGACATTCATTCCCACATGAGCGCGTTCGTCCTGGTCTTTACCCATCGCTTCTTCGCGGTGACCGACGACGAGGGACGGTATCGGATCGAGGGGGTGCCACCCGGCACCTACACTGTCGTCCGCTGGCACGAGCTGTTCGAGCCGCAGACGCGGTCGGTGGAGGTCCCGTCCGATGGCGGAGAGGTCGAGGTGAGCTTCTAGAGAGCGCCCGTGGCTTTCACCCCGGCCTGCTCCCCAAGGGGAGAGGACGAGAGGGGGCACGTGTCCAGCAACCTGCGAGATGGACCGATGAGACTCTCGCTCAGCAACCGTATCTTTCTCGCGACGGCGCTGATGGCGATCCTGTCGATCGGCCTCGCGATCCTCCTTGTCAACGTCGCGGTGACACGGCAGGCGGAGGACGAGCTGCAACGCGGGCTGGAGGACTCGGCCACCGCGCTGGAGCAGTACCGTGACCTGCTGCTGGAGCAGTTCGCGCGGGAGGCCAGACTGATCGCCGATCTGCCCAAGCTGAAAGCGGCCGTCGGTGTCGACCACCCCCCGACGGTCCGGCCGATCGCCGAAGACTACCAGCGCCAGATCGGGTCGGATCTCTTCGTGGTCACCAACACCCACGGCGCAATCCTGGCGCAGATCGGCCAGGTCGATCTGCCGGCGGAGCGCGTGTCGCAGATGCCGACGATTCGGGCCGCGCTCGCGGGCCGGGCGACGGCCTCGTTCTGGCCGCGCGCCGGGGGTGACATCCAGGTGGTCACGATCCCGATCTGGATCGACCAGACGCACCCCGAGCTGCTGGGCACCCTGACGGTCGGCTTCGCGCTGGACGAGCGCCTGGCGGCGCGGTTCAAAGAGCTCACCGCCAGCGACATCGCCTTCGTGGTGGACGGCTCCGTGCAGGCGACCACGCTCCCGGCGGAGCACGCGGCGACACTCGCGGCGACCGTGCCGGGCACCGCCGGCACGCGGATCCGCCTGGGCGACGAAGAGTACGTGACCGTCACCCGCCGCCTGTCGATGGAAGGTGCGTGGTCTGCGGCCGGCGCGGATGACGACACGCAGCGGGCCCCCCTGGCGATCATCCTGCGGTCCCGGACCAAGGAGCTGGAGTTTCTCGGGCCGCTGCAGACGGCCCTTGCCGGCACGGCGCTCCTGGCGGTGCTGGTGGCCATCTTGCTCAGCTACGGCGTGGCCCGCACCGTGACCCGGCCGGTCGGCACCATCATCGCGACCATGCGCGAGATGGCGGACACCGGCGATCTGACCAAGAAGATCGTCTTGCCCGACCGTGGACCGCGGGTTGACGAAGACACGCAGCTGCTCGCGAGAACGTTCAACACGATGACCGAATCGATCGCGCGTTTTCAGCGAGAGGCGGCGGACCGAGAACGACTCTCGTCACTGGGTCGGCTGTCCACGGTCATCGCGCACGAGATCCGAAATCCGCTGATGATCATCAAGATGTCGGTCAGGACGTTGACGCGCCAGACCGCGCTTCCCGCACCGGCGCGCGTGGCCGCCGCGGACATCGACGAGGAGGTGAACCGTCTCGATCGTCTCGTAGGCCAGGTGCTGGACTTCGCACGACCGATCCGCTTCGAGCTCGCGCCCATTGACCTCAGCGCGCTCTGTCGCGACACGGTGGCCGCCGTGACGGCAGATGCCGCGAACCCGACCATTCACGTCGCGCTCGACCCGGACGCCGACCACCTCACGACCGACGGCGAACGGCTCCGCCTGGCGTTGGTGAACGTCCTGCTGAACGCGCGGCACGCCGTCCTCGCCCAGCCGCATGGTGACGATGCGGCACCCTCGACCGACGGCGCCGACATCGCCCTCGAGACGCATCGGTTGGACGACTCCCGGGTCTCCGTCGTCGTTCGCGACCGCGGCATCGGCATCGCGTCGTCCGATCTGACCGCCGTGTTCGACCCGTATTTCACGACCAAACGTACCGGATCCGGGCTCGGGCTGGCCATCACGAAGAACATCATCGAGGGGTTGGGCGGCACCATCACCGTGACGAGTCAGGCGGGTGCGGGGACCGAGATGCGGATCGAGCTCCCGCTCGACACCGCTCACGCCGCCGCCGCTCAGAGATGACTCGCGACGCCGCGCTTCGCTCCGCCCAGACGACGGTTGGCGAGGCATCGCTCGGGCGGCTTTTCTTACAGCCCCGCGACGCGGGGATCGGCTCGCCGGCTGCCCCGAGGCGACCACGATAAGCTGCACACCACTGCGACACCGCCACAACGAAGATGACTAGCAGTATTTTGCTCGTCGACGATGAGGCCAAGATCCGCCGGGCGCTTGGCGCCGCGCTGCGGGACGAAGGATATGAGGTTGCCGAAGCGGCCAGCGGACTGGAGGCCCGGCAGTTGCTCGGCTGCCAACCATTCGACATGCTCGTGGTCGACAACCGCATGCCGGACATGACGGGGCTCGACCTCATCCGCGAGCTGAGCGCGTCGGTTGCCGAGGTCGACCGCCCGCAGATCCTCATGATGACCGCGTACGCGACGGTGGACAGCGCGATCGAGGCGATGAAGCTCGGCGCGTTCGACTACCTGCAGAAGCCGTTCGACGTCGACGAGCTGCTCGTCGTCGTGCGGCGCGCGCTGGAGCATCAGCGCCTGCGCACGCAACACCGCTACCTGCTGAGCGAGCAGCGCGATGCGTTCGACCAGTACGGCATCGTGGGCCGCAGCGCCCGGATGCAGGAAGTGATCCGCATGGCGGAGCTCGTGGCGGAGTCGAGAAGCACCGTGCTCATCTCCGGCGAAACCGGCACGGGGAAGGAGCTGGTGGCCCGCGCCATCCACGACCGGAGCGGACAGCGCGACATGCCGCTGATCAAGGTCAACTGCGCGGCGATCCCCGACACCCTGCTCGAGTCGGAGCTGTTCGGGCACCGTCGTGGCGCCTTCACCGGCGCCACCACGAACAAGAAGGGGCGGTTCGAGCTGGCGAACGGGGGCACGATCTTCCTCGACGAGATCGGGACCATGAGCCTGGGGTTGCAGGCCAAGCTGCTGCGGGTGCTGCAGGAGCGGGAATTCGAACCGCTTGGCGCAGAGCGGACCCTCCGGGTCGACGTCCGCGTCATCGCGGCCACGAACCGGGATCTCAAGCGGCTCATGGCAGACGGCGCGTTCGCCGAAGACCTGTATTACCGGCTGAACGTCATTCCGATCGAGATTCCCCCGCTGCGGGAGCGGCGCGAGGACATCCCGGTGCTGGTCGACCACTTCGTGCGCAAGCACGCGAAGCGGGCCGGCAAGCGGATCGAGGCGATCGACCAGGAGGCGCGTCTCATGCTGCAAACCTACGACTGGCCCGGCAACGTCCGGGAGCTCGAAAACACGATCGAGCGGGCCGTCGTCCTGACCACGGACACCACCCTCACCACACATACCGTGTCGGTGCCCGGAGCCGATCCCGGGTCGTCGTCGTCCTGGGACGGACTCCCGTCGGCGAACCTGCGCCGGAACGTCGAATGGGCCGAGCAGGAAACGATTCGCCGCGCGCTCGAGGTGTCGGGTGGCGTGAAGAAGGCGGCAGCGGAGCTGATCGGGATCAGCCAACGGGCGCTGAGCCACTACCTGTCGAAGCACCGGATCGAGTAACCCTCGCGGCTTCAGGCACGATCCGGTGTCACCTGCTCCCTCTGCCTGCCCTGCGCGGAGCACGCGTTGCCGACGGGGGAGCGGACCGGGACGAGGACCACAGAGGCTGTTCAGTACCCCAGCTGGACCGCGAGGATCAGCGCCAGGATCGCCACCGCGTAGAGCTTCACCAGCAGCGGGCCGACGAACCGCAGCCAGCGCTGATACGGGATCCGGGCCAGCGCCAGCATCCCCATCAGCAGCGCGTTGGTGGGCACCACCATGTTGGTGAAGCCGTCACCAAACTGATACGCCAGGACGGCGGTCTGCCGTGTGAGCCCGGTCAGATCGGCAATCGGCGCCATGATCGGCATCGTCACATAGGCCTGACCAGAGCCGGACGGGATGAACAGGTTGCACAGGGTCTGCACCGCGAGCATGCCGAGCGCCGCCACGTGCCCCGGGAACGACTGGAGCGGAGACGCCAGGGCATGGATGATCGTGTCGATGACCTGCCCCTCGGTCAGTACCACCTGGATGGTGCGAGCGAACCCGACGATGATGGCGGTGGTCGTCAGCTCGGCGGCGCCCGTGTAGAACGCCCGCGCGACCCGATTCGGGGAGATTCGCGCGGCCACCGCGGCCGCGAGCGCCATGCCCAGGAAGACGGCGGTCAGCTCCGTGAGATACCACTCGTGCACCCCGACGCCATACACGAACAGCCCGACCCCGGCGACGAACACCGCGACCACCACCAGCCGCGCCGGTGTGAGCCGCACGTCGTCTGGCAGGTCGAAACCCTCAGCGTAGGAGACATCGTGCACCAGACTGTGGTTGGGGTCCGCCTGCACCCGGCGCATGTATCGCAGGATGTGGTGCACACCGATGACCAGACACACCGCCAGCAGCAGCCAGCGGACCCCCTGGCCCGACGTCAGCTCGACGCCCGCAATGCTCTGGGCGATCAGCACCGTGAACGGATTGAGCGCCGCACAGCCGTAGCCGACACCGGCACCGACGTAGATGATGCCGAGCGCCACCACCGCGTCCATCCGGAGCGCGAGACACATCGTCACCAGCAGCGGCACGAACGGCATGTACTCCTCGGCCATCCCGACAGTGGACGACCCGATAGCAAACAGCGTCACCATGCCGCCGACCAGCAACACCGGCCGGCCACTCAGCCGGCGAATCGCCAGGCCGATCAGCGCGTCGATCGCCCCGGTCGCCCGGAGCACCCCGAACACGCCGCCGACGATGAGGATGAAGAAGATGATATCGGCCGCGTCGGCCAACCCGGCCGGGACCGCCGTCAGGAACGTGAAGATCGGGAGCGGCGCCGCCTCGACGGCGTGGTAGGTGCCGCGGACCACCTGCCGGCCCTCGCGCTCGAACTCCCCGGCCGGCAGCACGTAGGTCGCCAGCTGGGCCAGCAGGATCAACCCGAAGATCAGGACCAGCGCGTCGGGGAACCGGGACGGACGGGATCCGCGAAGCTCCGCCTCAGACCGACGCGTGCCCCCGCCCGTCGTAGGCTGCGCTTCGCTAGACGACATTTCTCAACGGCCCCGCTACGCGGGGGCGAGCCGAGCCTGCATCAGGGCGCTACACATTTGTCGGTCAAGCATGGCTAGACTCCTTGAACAACGCGGGCCATTGAGAATAGCTCGGCTCGCGCTAGCCCCCGCGTAGCGGGGCCATTGAAAATAGCTCGACTCGCACTAGCGAGGCTCCGCCTCGCTAGTGCGAGTCGGGTCGTCGGACACACGCACGAGGAGCTTGCCGAAATTCTCCCCGCGCAGCAGCCCCTGGAACGCGCCGACCGCGTGCTCGATCCCCTCGACGATATCTTCGCGATACGTCAGCTCGCCGGACCGGATCCAGCCACCGACGTCCCGGAGGAAGTCGCCCTGGCGGGCGGCGTGGTCGAAGACGATGAAGCCACGGATCAGCAGGCGGCGGACCAGGACGAGCCCCATCAGACGGGGCACTTCATTCGGACCCTCAGGCAACGTCGTCATGTTGTAGTTGGCGATGCGGCCGCAGACCGGCACCCGCGCGAAGTCGTTGAGGAGCGGCACCACTGCCTCGAACACCTTGCCGCCGACGTTCTCGAAATACAGATCGATGCCGTCCGGACACGCCGCCTTCAGGTCGTCCGGCAGCGTCTCGCGGCGATGACTGACACAGGCGTCGAAGCCGAGCTCACCGGTCACGTAGTCGCACTTCTTCTGTATACCGGCCACACCGACCACGCGGCATCCCTTGATCTTGGCGATCTGCCCGACGACCGACCCGACGGCGCCCGACGCCGCCGACACCACGACGTTGTCGCCGTCCTTCAGCCCGCCGACGTCGAGCAGTCCGACATATGCGGTCATGCCCGGCATACCGAGCACCCCGACCGCGGTCGAGATCGGCGCGGTCGCAGGGTCCAGCGTCCGGACCCCCTGCCCATCAGACACGGCATACTCCTGCCATCCGTTACGGGAGAGGACGAAGTCCCCCTCGGCGAACCCCGTGTGTCTCGACGCCACCACCTGCCCGACCGTGCCGGCGCCCATGACCTCTCCGAGGCTGACGCCCGCGGTATACGAGAGCCCCGGGTTCATGCGACCACGCATGTAGGGGTCGAGCGACTGGTAGATGGTGCGGATCAGCAGCTCCCCGTCGCCGGGCTCAGGCGCCGGTGTCTCGACCATCTTGAAATCGGAGTCGACCGGGAAACCGACCGGGTGGGCGTTCAGCAAGACTTGACGATTCGTTCGCGTGGACATATGAGGACTGGGTGCTCTCTTCGGCTGTGGGCTATCGGCGTTGGCCTCTGGGCGCTCTCGACGCGGCGACGGTGCGGCGACGCATCCGTCGGCGCGCACGCGCGGGGACTCGCCACTACCCCGGGGAACGTCCCGACGCGCGATTGTACCCGAGGTATGATCAGATGGATTGTCGTCCCCCCCCTGAGAGCCCAGAGGAGAGACACCGTGACAGACGGAATGCGGTCGCACGCCTGCGAGCTGCTGGTCGTCGGCGTGCTGGTGATGATCGGCCTGCCCGGCGACGCCGCGGCGCAGAGCCCGTTCGACGGCTGGCGGGAGCCGGTGGTGGTCGAGCTGGAGCTAGTCGGCGGGAAGGACGGCGAACGGCCACGCGCGCTACGCAGGGGA
>JADFPE010000059.1 GCA_022562495.1 Acidobacteriota bacterium | reverse complement strand
GAACGTCGAGAGCGACCTCGGTCCGGGGGTGCAGTTCTTTGGCTGGGTCCGGCGGATGACCGTCGATGCGTACTACACGAGTCCGATCGGGATCGCCGACCTGCAGTATCAGGGCAACACGTCGATGACGCGCTACACGGTGCCGCAAGAGGCGATCGATTTCGTGAACCGACGAATCGAAGAGATGTAGGACGGAGCCGCGTTGCTCGACACCCACTCGCGGATCATCCTGCCGTCGTGTCTCGTCGCGGTGACAGTGGCACTCGCACTGCCGGCCCTCGCCGGCCAGGACCAGAGCCCCCCCCAGGACCAGTCCGTGACGTCCATCGATCTGGTGGCGACCACCGCCGCCAGGCACACCGCGGCGTTGAGAGTCGAGCGCCCGCCACTGGTGGACGGCGATGTGCTCGGCGACCCGGCGTGGGCGGATGTCGTGCCGGCAACGGGCTTTCGGCAGACGGCCCCCGACGAAGGCCAGCCGGCGTCCGAGCGCACCGAGGTGCGTGTCGTGTTTACAGACGACACGATCTACTTCGGCATCGTCTGTTACGACCGGGACCCCGCCGCGATCATCGTGACCGACAGCCGCCGGGACTCGTCACTCAGTGACAGCGATAGCGTCCAGATCATCCTCGACACGTTCCTCGACCAGCAGAACGGGTTCGTGTTCGGCACCAGCCCATCCGGCCAGGAGTACGACGGGCAGCTTGTCAACGAGGGCGCCGGTGGTAGCGGCATGGGGCGGGGTGGCACCTCCCGCGGTGCAGGTGGTGGCTTCAACTTGAACTGGGACGGCGTCTGGCAGGTGCGGACCACCATTTCGGACATCGGCTGGAGCGCCGAGTTCGCCATCCCGTTCCGCACCGTTCGCTTCCCGACGGGGCGCACGCAGACCTGGGGCGTGAATTTTCAGCGAAACATCCGCCGCCGCAATGAACTGGCCTACTGGGCACCGCTGCCGCGGCAGTTCGATCTATTTCGTGTGTCGATGGCCGGCCGGTTGACCGGGGTCGAGGCGCCTGCAGGTCTCTGGCGCACGCTGCAGCTGACGCCCTACGTGGTTGGCGAGGCGCTGCGTCGCTCAGATACGCTCGACAATAGGGTGACCGCGCTCGGAGATATCGGCGGCGATCTCAAGGTCGGTGTCACGTCTGGTCTCACACTCGACCTGACGTACAACACCGACTTCGCGCAGGTCGAGGTGGACCAGCAGCAGATCAACCTCGATCGCTTTAGCCTGTTCTTTCCCGAAAAGCGCCCCTTCTTTCTCGAGAACGCCGGCGTCTTCACGCTCAGCAACAGCGGCGGCGCCGCCTTCAACGACCCAGCGCAGACCGAGCTCTTCTTCAGCCGCCGTATCGGCATTGGTGACGGGGGGCAGGCGACTCCGATTCTCGGTGGTATTCGGCTGTCGGGGAAGCTCTCCGACACGGTGACCGTCGGTTTCTTGAACATGCAGACGGAAGCAGTCGGCGGGTCGCCTGCCAACAACGTCGGCGTCTCGCGGCTGCGGCGGGAGCTGCCCAACCGGTCGAGCATCGGCGCGTTGTTCGTCACTCGGCAGGCGACCGGGCGTGGGGCCGACGACACCGACTACAACAGAACGTATGGCGTTGACGGACGGTGGGGCTTTGGCCAGAACGGGCTGGTGTCGGGGTTCGCCGCGCAGACCGAGACGCCGGGACGGCGGGGTGAAGACTACGCCTATGACATGGCGGTCGACTACAACGCGCAGGCCTGGCGCGTGCGAACCGGTTACATGGAGATGGGCGACAACTTCAACCCCGAGGTGGGGTTCGTGCGACGCACCGGGTTCCGCAAGGTCGACGGCGGGATCTTCTATACCGTGCGCCCCGACAATGTCCTCAACATCCAGGAGCTGCGCCCACACGTCACGTTCAACCGTTTCTGGAACCACGACGACGGCTTCATCGAGAGCTCGCTGCTCCACATGGACAACTTCTGGGAGTTCAACGACAGCTCGGTGCTGACGACGACCTGGAATATCCGGAAGGAAGGGGTGGTCGACCTGTTCACCGTGTCGGGTGTGCCCGTGCCTCCTGGCTCGTACGACTGGAACGAGGTGTCACTGAGCTACAACTCGGACAGGTCGGCGCCCGTGACCGTCGGGGCTCGCGTACAGAGGAGCGGCTTCTTCGGCGGGGAGCTACTGTCGTTTGGGCCGTCCTTCGGGTTCCGCCGTGGCGAGACGTTGAACGTTCTGCTGAACTGGAGCCGCAACGACATCGATCTGCCGGCAGGCCACGTCATCACCAACCTGGCGTCGGCGCGCGTCACCTACAACTTCTCGCCGCGCCTGTTCGCACAGAGTCTGCTGCAATACAACGACAGCGCTGCGCTCTGGTCGGTGAACCTCCGGTTCGGATGGTTGCAGGACGCCAACACCGGTCTGTTCCTCGTCTACAACGAGACCGACGGCCTCGGAGACATTCCGCACACCAGCGCTGGTCGCACCGTGATCCTGAAGTACAGCTATCTGTTCGATATCCTCTAGGAGTCCGTGGGGAAAGTCGCGCGTCGCACCGAGGGTGGCGATGCGCCAGCCTGGCAAGGCGAGACGAGGAGCATACCGGCAGCATTCGACCGAAAAACACCGCAGGTAGGGCGGATGCAGCGCCGGCCGAATGCAGCGGGACTTTCACCACGGGCTGCTAGCCCCGACCCGATCGTGATGGCGGCGACGTCACGATGCTCGCGTATCGGTGCGAGCGGCGACCCGGGTCATGGTTCGCCGGGTACAGCAACCCGGTTTGTAGGCGCCTTTCTTACTCGCTCTCGAACTCGACGAGCTGGGAGCGCGTCCAAGCGAAGTCGTCCTGTAAGGCGTTAGTCTGGGTGACCTGGAGGGGCGCCGACAGGTCGGGGCCGGCGACGAAGTAGTTTGGGGAGTGGTCGCGCGCCTTCGCACGGTAGACGAAGACGTCGGCGTCGTCAGCCACTCACAGGCCCCGGACCATTTGTCGACGAAGACCAGGCGTTCGACCGGCGACTGCTCCTGGGTACTGCCGAGTCAGCCGGGCGTGACGCGAGCGTAATCGCACTGTTCGGTCCACTCCCCGTGCAGTGAACAGGTACAGCGGTTGGCGTCCCTCGATCGGATCCTCGTCGGGGTCGAGGTCGACGAGCCGGTGGACACCTCCCCGTCGGCGCCGTCGGTCAGGCGCGACCGGCCCGTACCGGTCGGACTGACCATCCAGGCGTCGTCCTTGCTCGTACGGCAGGACACCGTTGGCTTGGTCCGAACCGGTCGCCACCGCAAGCGCGAGCGGCGAGCCGGTCTCGCTCCAGGCGCTGAGCTTCACGACTGTTACGGGACACTTGCAGCCCGATCCCTTCAGAAGCTCCGTCACGTCGATCTCGACGCGGGGCGGCCGTGACCGTCAGGACCTATTCGTACCGCAGCGCGTCCATCGGGTCGACGCGGGTGGCGCGGCGGGCGGGGAGATAACAGGCCGCGAGGGCAACCGTGACCAGCATCACCGGCACGACGATGAGGGTCGGCAGGTCGAGGGTCGTGACGCCGAAAAGCAAACTCTCGAGCGCCCGCGTCGTGACGAGCGCACCCGCCAATCCGAGCGCCACGCCGACACCGACCAGCAGCGCGCCCTGTCGGACCACCATGTTGCGGATACCGCGGCGGTCGGCGCCGAGCGCCATCCGCAAGCCGATCTCGCGGCTGCGCCGGGAGACCGTATAGGCCAACACGCCATAGATTCCCAGCATCGCCAGGGCCAGCGCTCCGGCGGCAAACACGCCGAGCACGAGGGCGTAGAACCGCGGCTGCGCCACCGACGACGAGAGCCGGGCTCCCATCGTCATGACGCGGTCAAGCGGCAGGGTCGGATTCAGATCGAGAATGTCCTGGCGCAGGAACGGTACCAGCGCGAGCGGGTCCCCGGTCGTGCGCGCCACGATGCTGACGCGCGGCGGACTCCGCCCCAGCAGCGATTGCCGGTAGGAGAAATACAGCTCCGGCGAGGGCCGGCTGTCGAGACCGCGGTGATGGACATCGCCGACGATGCCGACGATCTCGGTCGGCTCGCCGCGACCCAGGTTCAGACGCTGGCCGACAGCTTCTTCTCCAGGGAAATAGGCGCTCGCAAACGCCTCGTTCACGACAAACACCCTCGGGCTGCTCTCGGTGTCCTGGTCGGTGACGAACCGTCCCGCGACGAGGCGCAGCCCCATGGCCTCGAGATAGCCGGGGCTGACGAGCTGTGGCCGAGCCGCCGTCATCTCCTCGCGACTGGTCGCCGCCGCCTGCCCCTGAATCCGGAAGGCGATGAGTGACTCACCCGGGGTGAGCGGTAGCGACGACACGAGTCCCACCGCCTCGACACCGGGGCGCGCGGCCGTGCGCTCGAGCACCTGATCGAAGAGGGCGTTGGCCACCGCAATGTCGGCATACTGCGAGGGCGGCAGGTTGAGCTCGGCGGTCATCACGTTTGCGGGGTCGAACCCGGGGTCGACCGTCGACAGGGTCAGGAAGCTGCGCACCAGCAAACCGGCGCCGACCAACAGCATCAACGCCAGCGCGACCTCCGCGACCACCAGGACGCTCCGCGTCCGGTTGCCTCGGCGAAACCGGAACCCACCACCCATCTGCGGGGCGCCTTCGTTCAGCGCCCGCACCAGATCGACACGCGACGCCTGCAGGGCGGGCACGGTGCCGAAGAGCACGCCGGCGCCGAGGGAGACCGCAAGCGCGAACCCCAGCACGGTGGCATCGATCCCGGCATCGGCCAGGCCCGGGATGTCGGCGGGCGCAAACGACGGCAGCACGCCGAGGATGGCGTAGGCCACGCCGAGACCCAGTCCCCCACCGATGACGCTGAGAGCGACGCTCTCGGTGACCAGCTGTCGTATCAGGCGACCGCGCCCGGCGCCGATGGCCGCGCGAACGGCGAGCTCGCGCTGCCGGGCAGCGCCCCGCGCCAGCATCAAATTCGCCAGATTAGCCGTGGCGATGAGCAGCACGAAACCGACGGCGGCCATCAAGGCAAGGAGCGCCGGCCGCACCTCGCCCACCATCTCGTCATGAAAACCGACCAGGCGCAGGGTCGGCGTACCCATGCCGGGCGCCAGCGGCTCCGCGCGCGCGACGATTGTCTGGCCTTCGGCTTCCGCCTGCGCCAGCGAGACACCGTCCCCAAGCCGCGCAATACCGGAGAAGGCTATGATGAACCGCTGGCCGGGACGTTGCTGCGGCCTCGTCAGAGTCAGCGGGGTCCAGATCTCGGTCTCGCGGTTCGGAAAGTAGAAGCCCTCGGGCATGATGCCGATGACGGAATAGCTCACGTCATCAAGCGTGATCAGACGGCCGAGGACGTCCGGGTCAGCGTCGTGATGGGTCTGCCACCGGGCGTAGCTCAATACCGCGACCGGTTGAGCGCCCGACGCTTCCTCGTCCTCGGTGAACACGCGGCCGAGCAGCGGTGTCGCACGGAGCAGCGGGAAGAGCGCGGGCGACACCGTGGCCCCCTGCACCCGCACGGGCTCGGAGTCATCCAGATACGTGAAGGTACGGTCGCTGTACCCGGCGATCTGCTCGAGGGTCCGAGGATGCTCGCGCCACGCCTCCAACGTGCCGCTCGTCATGAACGCCGGCATCTCCCGCCCACGATTCATCGGGTGCTCTTCCTGTACCCGGACGAGGCGTTCGGCGTCGGGGTATGGCAGCGGACGCAGCAGCGCGGCATTGACCACACTGAACACGGCTGTTGTGACCCCGATGCCCAGTGTGAGTGTGGCCAGCGCCACGGCCGTGAACCCGGGGCTCTTGATCAGCACACGCAGGCTGTGCCGGACGTCCTGGAGGAAGGAATCCATATGAGTGGTGCGAGAACTTTACGCTACGGCCAGTTCGTGGCGACCTGCTCTTCAGACGCGACGGCGCCGGAGAAAGTCGACAGTGCTCCCGCGGGAACCCGCGCGTCTCCCGGAACGGGCGGCTGGCTACGGTTGCAGAGTCAAGATGTGGGCTGCCTGCTCGTCGACCGCTCCTCGGCTGAAGACCAGCGGGAAATACTCGTCGTTGGCCCACCGTTCGATGAGGCTGCCGTAGAACGGGCTCTCCGGCTGCCCGGACTGGCCGGGGGTGATGGTGAAGATGGACCGGTCCCAGTCGGACAGGTCCAAAACATGCCGGAAGCTGACACCGGTGGCGGCGAGGGTGCCGAACCCGCCGCCCCGCTCGATGGTCGGCAGGTCGAACTCGGCCACCAGCGGGTGGGGAAACGGACTGCGCGTGGTCCGGCCGTAGCGCCACTCGGACCAGTCCGGTCCCAGCTCCCGGGTCAGCCGCTCCAGGGTACGTGTCAGGCCGTCCTCGATGAGCGCCGGCCGCTCCGGCGTCGGAGTGTCCGGGTCATAGGCCGCCCGGTCGGCGACGTCACGCCAGGTCACGTAGATCGCCGCGGCGGCACTGTCTTTCGCGAGGACCGCATCCCAGGTGGCGACCATCTCGCGCGCCCGCTCGACATCCGCGCGCCCGGCCGTCCATCCCCGGAAGGCCGGGATGTCGGCCTCGGCCCGCAGCGAGTAGGCGTCGAGCTGCATCCGCCGGTGGTCCTCAATCGAGTACTGCGTGTCGGAGCGGAGCAGCTGGCGAAGCCGAGCGATCCGCGAGAATTCGACACCCCTCGTCGAGTGATACATCACCGGCCGCCCCTCGTAGCCAGGGGGATGGATGTTGTTGTTGGCCGACCCGACCCAACCGCGCTCCGGGTTGAGCTCGCGCGGCAGATCGCTGCGGAACCCGCGCCACTCGTACTCCCCGGTCCCCGGCACCGGCAGCCGGCCGTTCCACCCGTCCCGGTCCGGCGTGAGCGCCGAGGCCTGAAAAGCGATGTTGCCGTCGACGTCGCCGCAGATCAGGCTGTGTGACGGCACCTTCCAGGACATCGCCCGGTCGAAGAAGTCTTCGCAGCTCGTCGCCTGCGCCAGCTGGAAGCTTCCCAGATAGGGCGCCGTGCCAGGCTCGTGGATGACAGACCGCACCGCGTAGGCGCGGCGGTTCTCGAGATCCTCGAAGAAGATCGGTCCGTGACGGCTGAACTTCAGCTCGACGCTGCGTGGCGCTTCGCCCTTGACCGGGATCTCCTCCCGCACGACGCGGAGCGGCTCCCAGTCGTCCTGGTACCGGACCAGGTTCGGGTCTTCCGGGTGCATCTCCTCGACGAAGACATCGTGCATGTCGGCGCCGGCGAAGGTGAATCCCCAGGCCACCCGGTCGTTGTGCCCGACGTTCACGCCGACGAAGGGGGGCTCGCCGGCCCCGATCACGTTCCACCCCGGCGCGTTGAGGTGCACGTAGTATCGGAGCGATGGGTTCTCGAGCCGGCGATGCGGGTCGTTGGCGAGCATCGGCAGGCCGGTCGGCGACAGCGCCCCGCTCACGACCCAGTTATTGCTCCCCACCTCGAAGAACGGGTCGAACGACCGGCGTGCCACCGCCGGTGGGCCAGACACCAGGTGCCGGTAGTGCTCGACGATGTCCAGCGGGGGCAACCGCCCCGGCACGAGCGGGTCGCTGTCGCCGGCCCGCATGCTGTCGAGCATCTCGGTGGTGATGAGACTGACGTCGAGCCCCTCCGGCACCACGAGATCGTCCCACGGGTCGGGCGCCCGCCGCCGGTTGGCCTCCGCTGCGCCAAGCCGGGCCACGTCCAGGGCCAGACGGATCTCGTCGGTCGCGTGTGCCCTGGCGCTCGGGAAACTCAGGGCGGTCCACCGCCGCACCACCGTCTCGACAGTCCAACGACCGGGCTCGACCCCGGTCAACTTGAACTCGACCGGCAGGTTGTCGGCGTGCTGCTCGATGAACGCGTTCACGCCGTCGGCGTAGGCGGTGAAAATGCGTTTGCCGTCGGGGTGATAGCTGGTCCACTCGGTATCGTCGAACGGCCCGCGGTGCATCATCAGCCGCGTCTTGTGGTCGTAGTCGAACGCCGCGGGCCCGAAGATCTCGGCCAGCCGTCCCTCGCGCCACCGGCGCCACATCTCCATCTGCCAGAGCCGATCCTGGGCCATCACGTAGCCCTGCGCGAAGAAGAGGTCGTGGTCGTTCCGGGCGTAGATGTGCGGGATGCCCCACTGGTCGCGGATCACCTCGACCGGCTCCAGCAGTCCGTCCACGGCCAGCTCACCGTCGAGCTGGCTCAGCGACTGGCGGGCCAGCGCCGCGACATGCTCGACCGCCGGGTCGCCGGACGCGGTGGTGCCGCCACAGGTGCTGGCCAGGAGCGCCACGCCGACGATCGTCGCCAGATACGCCCTGCGATGAATCATTGATGCCTCTCACCTGGAGTCCGCAGGCTACTGCAAGACGAGGCGACACCCTCCCGCGCCTCCTGTTGCCTGTCTCGGGACTCCCGCCTCCTGTCTCCTCGAGCAACCCTGCCAAGCATAGTGCGTTGCCCCTATGGCTCGCTAGCGATAGGATGACCCATCTCGAGGTCGTCAGCATTCGGAAGGAGGAGTAGCGACATGGCAGAACAGCTTCGATCCAGGGGCAGGCTCGCGCTGGCGCTGGCGGCGTCGGCCATTTTCGTTTGGCTACTGGTCGGCCAGCAGTCCCCGACCGCGGCGGCGCAGACCAACTTCGTCGGCGGCGCGCCGAGCCGGCCCGACTCGTCCGACATCCGGGCCCTCAGGTTGCGGTTCGAGCCGGGCTCTCGGTCGAACTGGCACAGCCACAGCAACTGGCAGATCATCGCGGCGGAGGAGGGGCGTGGGCGCACGCAGGTGCGTGGTGGGCCGATGCAGGAGATGCTGCCCGGTGAGTCGCCGATCTTTGCCGGACCCGGTGTGGTGCACTGGCACGGCGCGGCGCCTGACGAGTACGTGGTGCAGCTGACCTTCATCAGCGGCCAGGCCACCTGGCATGAGCCGGTCAGTGACGAGGACTACCTGGGGCGGTAGCACGCATGCCTGTGCCCGTTCCCGGGGAAGAGACAGAGCCCCGGCGGAGCGCACCGGCGCCGACAGCGGTGGGGCACGGCTTCAGCCGTGCCTCGCAGGCCTGCAGGCCTGCACCACAGAGGCAACCGAAGCGAGCTTCGGGTCGAGAGGAGCCAGAGATGCGGTCAGCACGAGAACCCTGTAGCCGGAGGGCGCGTTGCGCCCAGCGTGTCGCGTGCGTCTCCCTCGCGGCGGTGGTCGTCGCCGCCACCGCGGGGCTGGCCACCGTGTCGGCCAAGGACTGGCCGCAGTGGCGTGGCGCCGAGCGGCTCGGTCTGTGGACCGAGACCGGGATCCTGCACGCGTTCCCGGACGAAGGGCTCACGGTGACGTGGCGGGTGCCGATCAACGCCGGGTACTCGGGTCCGGCGGTCGCCGACGGCCGCGTGTTCGTGCTCGACTACATAGAAACCGAGGCCCGCGTCATGAACGGCACCGAACGCCTGCTCGCCCTGAGCGAGGAGACGGGCGAGCTGCTCTGGACCCACGAGTGGGCGACGAGCTACCGGATGCTGATGTTCACCTACGCCACCGGCCCGCGCGCCACCCCCACGGTGGACGGGGACCGGGTCTACGTCACCGGCGCCACCGGGCGCATCTTCTGTCTCGACACCGAGACGGGCGCGGTCATCTGGGACAAGGACACGGTCGTGGAGTACGACACGCACATCCCGGTCTGGGGCACCTCGAGCGCACCGCTGGTCGATGGCGACCGCGTCATCTTTCTCATCGGTGGCGAGCCCGACGCCCTGGTGATGGCGTTCGACAAGCACACGGGCGACGAGGTCTGGCGGGCGCTGGAGAGCCGGACGGAAATGGGCTACACGCAGCCGCTCATCATCGAGGCGGGCGGCGCCCGCCAGCTGATCGTCTGGCACCCGCGCGGGCTCTCGTCACTCAATCCTGAAACGGGCGATCTGTACTGGGAAGAGGAGTTCGCCGGGCGCGCGAACATGACCGTGGCCGACGCGGTCAAGAGCGGCTCGTATCTGTTCGTGTCGGGGTTCTACAGCGGGTCGCTGATGATGCGGCTCGACCTGGACCGGCCGGCCGCCATCCCGCTCTGGAGAGGCGACAACAACCGGGTGCTGGAGAACGGCATCGAGGTGGCTGAAACCACCGGGCTCCACTCGGTGATGACGACGCCGATCATCGTCGGTGACCACATCTACGGCATCGGCAGCCACGGCCAGGTGCGCGGTCTGAGGGCTGAGACCGGAGAACGGATCTGGGAGGCCGAGGGGCTGACGACCCGGAACCGCTGGGGGTCCGCGTTCTTCATCAAGCACGAGGACCGCTACTTCGTCTACAACGAGAACGGCGACCTCATCATCGTGCAGTTCAGCCCCGAGGGCTACGTCGAGCTCGACCGGACCCATCTGCTGAACCCGACCTCGCGGTCGGGCTACGGCGGCGCCCGGGCCGGGTCGCGGGGCCGCGCCCGTCACGGCCAGAGCGACCGGTTGGTGGTCTGGGCGCACCCCGCGTTCGCCAACCGCCATATCGTGCTGCGCAACGACGAGGAGATCATCCGCGTGTCGATGGACGCGAACGACTACTGATCCCGCGGCTCACGTGTGTCGCAGGTCGATCGCGGGCCCGGCGGGTCTACAGGCCCTTGCGACGGCTGCCACGCCGGACGGATGGTCGGGCCCAAAGGACCCCTTGCTACCCCCGTCGCGCGTGGCGCAGACGCACTGCCTCCTCGGCCGTCCGCCGGTCGACGTCGGCGACCTCGAACCGCACAAGGAAGGCACGGATGATCGCCTCCTCTTCTTCATGGTGGGCGCCGATCAGCAAGGCCATCAAGGTCACGAGACTGACTGTCCACTCGCGGTGGCGCTCGAGCTCGACGCGAGCGTCATCGATACCACGGAGAGAGTCGACCAGCACGTTGGTATCGAACACGACGCGCACTTTCTACCACTCCTTCCGTAGGCGACGCTGGTCGTTCACCCGGGACGAAAGGACGACGTCGAATTCGTCAATAGGGTGGGTCATACTACGTGCGACTCAGCGCCCATGGCCGGCGGTGGGCTCGAGCTCGCGGTCTGCGGCGAGCCAGTAGAACGGCCGTGAACAGAGGGAGACACCATGCCTACATACACCCGGAAAGAGTTTCTCGGGCTCGGCGCGTTGCTGGCGGGCGGTGTCGGCTGCGCGGGGCAACCGGGCACCGAGGCCCAGGAGACCGGGACTGGTGAGGGCCGACCGCCGGACCTGGCGCTGGTCAACGGGCGGGTCTACACCATCGATGACGCCGCGCCGCAGGCCGAGGCGTTCGCGGTCACGGATGGGCGGTTCACCGCGGTCGGGAGCACCGACGACATCCGCAACCTGGTCGGGCCGAACACTGAGGTCATCGACGCCGAGGGGATGACCCTCACGCCGGGCTTCATCGACACGCACTGTCATCCGAGCGGCGTGAACGAGCTCTACGGTGTCAACACGAACCTGCGCACGGTGGCCGAGATCCAGGCCGTCCTTCGGGCCAAGGCGGCTCAGACCCCGCCCGGTCATTGGGTCAGCGGCTTCATGTTCGACGACACGAAGGTGGTCGATGGGCCGCTCCACCGGACCCATCTCGACGAGGCGGTCCCCGACCATCCGGTGAACGTGGCGCACCGCGGCGGGCACACCGCCTGGTACAACAGCACGGCGTTCGCGCTGGCGGGGATCACGCGGGACACACCGGACCCGCCGGATGGGCGGTTCGACCGCGACGCCGATGGCGAGCTGGCGGGCATGGTGGCCGAGAACGCCCGGCGCGTGTTCAACGGCGTCGGCCGGCGCGACGAGCTGACCCCGGCCCAGCGCCGCGAGCGCGCGCGTGAGGGGATGGCGCACATCTCTACGCTGCTGACCGCTGCCGGGCTGACCACCGTCCACGACGCCGGCGCGAGCCGCGGTAAGCTGGTCGCCTATCAAGACACCTATCAGGCGGGCGAGCTGCGCCACCGTGCCTACATCATGATTCGCGGCGCCTACCAGGCCCTGCGCAATGCCGGCATCTCGACCGGATTCGGCGACGAATGGGTGCGGATCGGCGGCGTCAAATACGCGGCCGATGGGTCGGCCTCCGAGCGCACCATGCGGATGAGCACGCCGTTCGAGGGCCGACCGGACGACTACGGCATTCTGACGATGTCACAGGAGGAGATCCACGACGTGGTCGAGGAGGCGCACCGCAACAACTGGCAGGTCGGCATCCACGCCAACGGCGACGTCACAATCGACATGGTGTTGAACGCCTACGAGCGTGTCCTCACGCAGTGGCCACATCCCGACCGGCGGCATCGGATCGAGCACTGCTCGCTGGTGAACCCCCAGCTCCTCCAGCGGATCAAGGACACCGGGACCATCCCGACGCCGTTCTGGACCTACGTGCACTTCCACGGCGAGAAATGGCAGGCGTATGGAGCGGAGCGCATGGAATGGATGTTCGCGCACCGGTCGTTTCTCGACTACGACATCCCGGTGCCCGGCGCGTCCGACTACACCCCGGGTCCGTTCGAGCCGCTGATGGCGATTCAGAGCATGGTGACCCGGAAAGACTTCAACGGGCAGGTGTGGGGCGGCAATCAGCGCGTGACCGTCGACGAGGCGCTGCGTATCGCGACCATCCACGGCGCGCGAGCGTCCTACGAGGAGCACGTGAAGGGGTCGATCACCGCCGGCAAGCTGGCCGACTTCGTGATGCTGGAGCGTGATCCGCACACGGTGGACCCGGATGACATCAAGAATATCGCCGTCATCCGGACCGTGGTGGGCGGCCGCACCGTCTATCCGGCGACCACCTGACGACGCGTTGGGCGGGAATCGCCCGTATAATGGGCGGTCAGACACGTCGTGTCATCGGTCCAGAGGGACCCTGGAGGTTTGGAATGAAGAACCGGTATGCACCCGCGCTGGCGGCGGTCCTGTTCGTCGTAGGCCTCGTATCCGTGGCCACGGCGCAGACCCGCACGAATGACCCGACCCGGTGGGAGAACGTCATCGCCGGCTTCGACGCCGACGCGCCGAACCGGCCGCAGGGCGCCATCGTCCTCACCGGCAGCTCTAGCTTTGCCCGCTGGCGAACCATGGAGGCGGATCTGGCGCCGCTCACCATCGTTCCCCGTGGATTCGGCGGCAGCACCATGGCCGACGTGCTCCATTACATCGACCGGCTGGTGAAGCCCTACAACCCACGCGCGGTGGTTCTTTATGAAGGCGACAACGACACCTTCTACGGCGTGGCGCCGTCGAAGATAGCCGGCGAGCTGAAGCAGATCATCTCGAAGATCCACAGCGCCCTGCCGGACACCCGCGTGTATGTGCTCTCGGTGAAGCCGAGTCTGGCGCGGGTGTCGGTGTGGGACAAGGCGCAGGAGACCAGCGAGCTCTACAAGCAGATCGCCGCCGGTGACGACCGGCTGCACTTCATCGACGTCGCCACCCCGTTCCTGAGGGCGGACGGCACGGTGATGGACGACGTCTTCGTCGACGACGGTCTGCACCTCAACGACAAGGGCAATCGTATCTGGGCGGCGGCGATCAAGTCGGTGCTGATGAAGATCGAAGGCGAATTCGAGCTGCGCAAGGCCAGCGGGCAGTAGGCGCGCGCTGATGACGGGCGGCTGGCGGTAGCACGGTCCTTGGCGGGCCGGCAGGCGGGCCTGAAGGCCCGTGCTACCGTCCCGGCAACGAACACTCCGGAAACCGTGACCGGCCAGGCGGCACGTGCGCGCCTCGCGGACGCGGCGTGGGGCCTTGGGGGTCCCCGCGAAGTGACCGCGGGGGCTCGGGCCGCAGCCCCGTCTGATTACGGATGTGTCCCCCACATCAACTCGGCGACGAACCCGGCGGGGATCCCCACCACCAGCAGCGCCATGCTGATCAGCAGGAAGCGCGAGTAGATCGGCACCTTGACGGCGCGGTGTGACAGCTCGACGCGCACGGTCTCGGCTTCGTCGATCGCTTCATAGGCACGCGCCAATGAGTCGCCGTCGGTCACATCGAAGTAGTCTCCCCCGAACTCTCGGATTGTCTCGATCAACGCCTGGGTGTTGCCCACCGGGGCACTGACCGCCGAGGCGCGGGTGGCCGCACCAGTCGGGCGCCGGTCTGCCGCGTTGATGAAAATCATGTACGGGACAATGTTCCGCTTGTTCAGCTCGACGAACTCCGCCTCCGGAATCTCATCCACGTCTGCGTCGGTGACGATGAGCACGGCCCGGTGCGGATTGGCGCCATCCGCCACGCTCGCCACGTCCCGGTCGAAGTGTTTCACGACCGACTGCAACGCCCGGATGATGTTGGTGTTCCCCTCGCTGTCGATGATCCGGACCTTGTCCCTGGGCACGAACATCCGATCGGTCGGTGTTCCGGACTGGGCTGCGAGAATCCGCACGATGGCATAGGGGGCGTCCATGACCTGGAAATAGTACAGCTCGTCGTCGATGACGAAATCGTCCACCATGTACGGCAACGACGAGAACAGCCACAGCGCCACCCGGTCGTTCTTGTCGCGTCGCATCTCGAGGAATGCAAGATGCGCCTCGCGGGCCACCTGGGCCCGCGACTTCCCGCTGCCGGGAAACTCCCACGCCATCGAGAGCGACGTGTCGACGAGATCGATGCGCACGCGCGACTGCATGTCGCCGGCCACCTCCTCGGTCGCCGTCAGATACGGGTCGGCCATCGCCACCAGCAGCACCGCCAGCGCCAACCCCAGCAGCAGCTTGGGCAGGTTGTAAAACGCGCGGCCCCAAGAGCCTCGCTGGAACCGCCGTTCGATCACGTGACCGGAGTGCTCGCGGCGGTGTCTGGGGGTGATGAGCCAGAGACGGACCAGCGTCAAGACCGCGACCAGGGTCACGGCGATCGACAGCCAGTAGGTCATGCCGATGTCGGTGTACCGAATCTGGTTGAGATCGGTGCCCACCAGCTCTTGTGCGCGAGTGCGCAGGAAGTCCGAGAAGGGAGTCCAGTCCATGGTGTGAAGGTGTCAGCGGCCGGTGGCGGCCCATCTTACAGCCCGATGCCGGCCCGTTCAAATGCAACCGGTTGAGAAGACTCGTGCTCCGGGGTCTCCGGCTCCCGACTGACCACGCATCCGCAGCCTCCAGCGTCTCCCGCTCCCTCCCGATACTTTTCTGGCGGTCCGGGGTCCAACTAGTCAGAGCGCGCGCAACCGGACGATTCAGGGCATACTCGGACCAGACGCCACGCGGGAGGCACGGTGAAGACAGCTCGAGCCATCGACTGGTCGGAGACCACAGGCACCGAGAGCGCCCTGGCCGAGCGCTGCGCCGCCGGCGACGCCCCGGCCTGTCAGGAGCTGGTGGACGAACATCAGCGGATGGTCTACCACCTGGCGTTCCAGCTGCTCGGACACCACGAGGACGCGCTGGACCTGTCGCAGGATGTGTTCCTCACCGTGTTTCGCTCGATCCACCGGTTCCGCGGCGACTCGGCGTTGCAAACCTGGATCTACCGCATCGTCGTCAACCACGTACGCAACCGGCAGCGGTGGTGGCGGCGCCGGAGACGATCGGGCGAGGTCTCGCTCGATGCGGTGATGGCCGAGCACGGCGAACCGGTGGCGCCGATCGCGTCGACGTCGCCCGAGCGGGCATTGGATCAGAAAGAGCTGAGCCAGCGGCTGTGGCGCGCGCTCGGCCGGCTCCCGTTCGAGCAGCGGTCGACCGTCATCCTGCGCGAGCTGCACGGCATGCGGTATGCCGAGATCGCGTTTTCGCTTGGCGTGACGACCGCCGCCGTGAAGTCGCGTCTGGCCCGTGCGCGACAGACCCTCCGCACGGAACTGAAACACCGGTGACCCCGATGCCTGTGCCACCCACCCCCCGCTGCCGCACCGTCCGGTCCTGGGTCTCGGCCGCACACGACGACGAGCTGTCGGTCGAGCGGCAGGTCGCCATGGACTCCCATCTGGCGTCGTGCGCCACCTGCCGGCGCGCGCAGGACGAGCTCGCCTCGCTCGGGGTCGCACTCAGACGCGGCGCGGCAGAACAGCGGCCCGACGACGCGGCGTTCGCGGGGCTGGCAACCGTGGTGCTGGCACGGAGGCCGTTCGAGCAGGGGCTGAGCTGGCGCCGGCGTCTCCGCGAGGCGGTCGAAGAAGGGCCTGGCCTCTGGATCATGGGCGGGGCGCTGGCCGCCACGCTGGCGGTGACCATCCTCGTCGCGACGGTCCTCAGCCTGGCCACACCCCTGCATCCCCAGTCGCTCGCCGGCCTCCTGCAGACGTCTGTCGCGCTCGGTTCGAACGCCAACCCGATCTCTCTCGCGACAGGCATTACCTGGGCGGGGCCGGCGCACGGCCGTTTCGCGTACGCGTCCCAGTTGCTGCCCCGCGTGTGGGCCGACACTCGCGCCGCCGCGATGCTGATCCAGCCGGGGCCTTTGCTCTTGCTCGACAACCTCACGCTGACAGCCGTCGTGACCCGCGAGGGACAGCTCGCCTCGGTGAAGGTGCTGCGCGAGGGGACCCCCGACGCCGACCTCGCCCGGGCCGTCTCCCGGCTGGCGTCCGGTGTGCGGTTCGTGCCGGCGCGCCTCGCCGGCGCGCCGGTCGCCGTGAACGTCGTCTGGGTCCTCGAGCGAACCACCGTGCACGGAGAGTTCTGATCCGTGATCGATCGCGCCCGAGGCGGCGACCGCGTCATCGCCACCACCGGCACGAGGATCGAGCACCCGCCATGCCAGCGCAACCGAGACGCTGGACGCCGACATACCAGATCACGTAGGCCAGCGAGCGTGTCAGGACCCCAGACACCGTCAACCACGACATCGAGGCCCAGACAGGGGGGCACCCAGCAGACCGGCCAGCCTGGAGTAGGCTGACCCCAGAAAAAAAAGGCGCCCGGAGACAGACCCCCCAGACGCCTCTGATCGCCTCACACCGACGAGAGATGCGGACGCGCGAACTTACCGCGGCGGCTCGGTCACGTCCCGGCCGTCACGCGGCGCCCCGGTACCCGACGACCCCATGAAGAACTTCCGCCCGTCCTCGAAGGTCACGTCCCGGCCGTTCGCCCGGGCGGTGCGGTCCTTGCTCTGATAGCCGTCGACGACGATCATCGCGCCGACCGGAATCGAGTCCCGCGTCAGGCCTCGCCGCAACAGCGTGTTCGGGGTGCCGCCCTCGACCATCCAGATCTGCTTGCTCCCGTCCTCATTGGTGACCTCCATGTGGATCCAGGTGTGAGGATTCACCCACTCCACCTTGACCACCGGGCCACGCAGCACCACCGGCCGGTTTGGATCGAACTCGGCACCGAAGGCATGATGGGCGCCCACCGGCACGCCGACCGCCACGACGAGACCAGCCACGGCGAGCATCGCCACACCGAACTTCAACATCACACGGGTCTGATTGCGCATCGTACGTCTCCTGACAGTGTTGATACCGTGCTTGCCACGATTACGCCGCCTACCGGGTCGGGTTCGGGACCCCTTCGGGCTCCTCGCCACGGAAATCCGCCTCGAGCAACCGTGCGCCGTGCATGATGCCCTCGAGCGCGTAGTTCGCCTCGTGACAGGCGTACTCGAACACCTTGTTGTCGCTTCTTGGCCACGCATATTCGCCGGTGAACGGCGCCGTCCACACCGTCGGGTCCTCCACCGTGAAATTGTAGAGCAAGGTGTCGGCGTCCATGCGGCTGAACCGCTCGGTGACCTTCATATTTCGCGAGCCCTGCCTGAACGCCGGGCGATCACGGAAGTTGGTCGTCTCGACGACCAGCGTGTCGCCTTCCCACCACCCGATCGAATCCCCAAGCCATTTCCGGATCTCGGGCGGATCGTGCTCGGCGTTCATCCGGACGATCCGCGCCTCGTGGTTCATCTCGACCTGGATCATGACCGTGTCTTCGCTCTGCACGATCCGTTTGTGGTTGTTGTAGAGCACCGGCAGCATCGGCGGACCGGAGGTGGAACCGAACCCGAGCAAACAGCGCTCACCGAACGGTCGCTGCTCCATGTTGTCATACGGCCCGGGCGCGTCGAGGCCAGCCTCGAGCCAGTAGGCGGTGCCATCGTTCTGGACCCGCCGGATCCCACCGGTCCGGGTGGCGCCCCGGGCGGCGATGCGCTCCTCGGTCTGCGACGGAAACCGGCCGTTCGGCGGGTCGATGAGGATGGAGGTGCGCCACTGCCCGTCGACCTTGAACGCCCCGGTGCCGTTGTCGATCCAGAACGTGTTGTAGCCACCGACATTTCCGGAGGCGCCGCTCGACCCGTCACCGCCCTGTGGCGGGGCGCCACGGTTGGGGTCGCTGGGGAGATTGCGTTCGGCCTTCCGCGCGCGCGAGCGCTCGGCGAGCTCGGCGGCCTCCTCGTCGGTCAGAGACATCTTCTCACCCAGATCGGTCGGACGCTGCATCGGTGTCAACGTCGAGACGTCGTAGGTGCCGGACAGATCCGGACGCCCACTCGGCGTCCGCGGCAAGTCGCCGTTCTGTGCCGCCGCCACCGGCGCCAGCGCCAAGCAGCCCACCGCCAGCCCGCCGAGACACATCGCGATTCGTCTGCGCATGTCAACCTCCCTCGGTTACCGTGGCAGCGGAGTCCTACGCCACTCGCCATACAATAACTCTTCCACGAACTCGACACATCGGAAGTCCATCAACCGGGCATTGTCTTCGATGCGACGATACAACGGCATGGCGATCGTAAACGGCTCGGTCAGCACCTCGGGGTCCTCGATGGTCGCTTCATACTGGATGTGGTTCGGCCCTGTCATCGTGTACCGCTCCACCACGTGGAGCCGGTAGCTGTGGTGGCTGCCGGCCCGGTCCAGCCAGGTCCCGTCGCCGAGCCCGGTCACATCGACGACCAGCGTGTCGCCCTCCCAGTGCCCGACCGACCACCCCATCCAGGAGTCGACCTGTGAGGGACCCGGGTTGTCCAGGTAGATGTCACGCACCGCGCCGGCGAACTGGTAGGCGATGAAGACGTCCGTCTCGCTCTGGATGATCTGAAACGGCATCGGGATGTAGGTGGCGCGCGGCACCCCCGGCATGTAGCACTTCACCTCCGGGTCGCGGTCGATCCAGTTGGCGACGTTCTCCTCCTTGAGGGCGCGCGCCTCCGGTGTATACGGGATCTTCCCGCCACCGACGATGACGCCGAGACTGCCCGGCACCGCACCGACCGCGCCCATCCGCAGTGTCGGGATGGACGGGACCGGCCCCACCGGGCCCTCCCGCACCTGCAAGGAATGACGGGCCATGTGCGGCTCGAGATCGTAGTTCGCCTCGTTCAGCACCTGCCAGATGCCGTTCATATCGGGACGACCGTCGGACAACCGCGGCACATCCTGCGCGGCCGCCGGTTGCGCCGCCACGCCTAGCCCCAGGACCAGAGCGAGAACCCCGACCGATACCCTCATTCGATACTCCCTGCACACCCGCGTGCGCGCTACCGCCTGTGCGGGGCCCACATTGCGCCCATACCGACGTGACGGCGTATTATAAACTGTCGGCCGGTGTCCGACCAGCGCAGACTTCACTGCGCGGCCGGCACCCGCAGCGTCTGACCCGGGAAGATCCGCGTCGACGCCAGCCCGTTGGCCCGCCGGAGCGCGCGGGGCGAGGTGGCGTGGCGCTGGGCGATGCCCCAGAGCGTGTCTCCTCGACGGACCGTGTAGACCCTCGGTGACCTCGTGCGGTCTGTTCCGCGACCCGTCAGCCGGTCCACGTAGGCGGCGTACTGGGTGGGAAAGACCGCGACGTGATAGTGCGGCGGGCTGCGTTCTGCGGTCGCTTCCAGCACACCCTGATTCTCCAGGTAGAGGAGCGTGCGCTCGAGCCACGGCCGGCATGTCCCCTGTGGACGCCGCAGGTCGAGCGCCATGCCGGTCGGATGCACCGACCGGTCTGAGGCGTTGTGTGGCTGGTGTGACTGCGGGCGGGTCAGGCTGGTCACCACCAGCCGCTCGCCACAGGCCCGGCGATACTGTCCCGCGAGCCGCTCGATGAACAGCTTCGCCGCAGGCCGCGCAAACGGGAACGAGACATCCTCGAGCGTGTAGTCCCGATTGCCGCTCACCGACACCAGTAGCCCGGCCTCCACGAACCGGCGCAGTTGTGCCGTTCCGGGTAAATACGTGAAGTCGTGCTGTGCCGCCTGGGTGGTCTGCAGGTCCAGCGACGACGCACTCCCCCGCAGGCTCTGCGCTGACGCTCCACCCTGCAGGAGTGCGAACGTGACGCAGGCGAGCACCAGCCGGTGACGATGACTCCGCCGCCGCTGGCGGCCTCCCGGTGTTGTTCGCACGATACGCGTGGACTCTCTCAACCGCCGGTGGGCCGAACGACAGACTGGTGCCGTGATCGCACGATGGCCTGGCATTCGGCCCGCGCTGCATCCCCGCCGACTCTGTTGCACCTGGGTCGACTACTGCGGGTATGCTCCCTCGTCGCGCCGTGTCAGCGGGGCGCACCACCACCCTCGGCGCTCGTGCGACATCACTACACAGTGTCGGTCGTCGAGCCGGCCCACATTAGGCGACGAAATACCGCACCACCACGATGAGCCCGGCACCTGTCGCGATCGCGAGCACCGCCCGTCTCGTGTAGCCCCGGTCCAGTCGTGACGCGATCCGACGCGACACGACGAACCCGAACAGGACTCCCGGCAGCAGCGGGAGCGTGAGACGCAGCTCGTCGCGTCCGAAACGGCCCACGAGAGTCAGCGCGACCAGGGAGATGATGGAGCCAATCAGAAAGAGGCTCGACAGAGTGCCGCGGACACGCGCGCCCGCGGCGTGCTGATAGAGCAGCGCCATCGGTGGCCCTCCGATCGACGCGATCGTGCCCATGAGACCCGAGAGCGCGCCCCCCACCACCAGCGACACCGGACGTGGCTCGACATGCAGACCGGAGATGCAGATGGCCACACCGAGCAGCACGATCCCTCCGAACAGCAGGCTCAGCTGATCGGCGGGCAGCACCGCGAGCAGGGCGGCCGCCGGGATCGTCCCCGCGAGCCGGCCGACGACCGCCCACCGCAGGCCGTCGACGTCGATCGCGCGACGCTCGCGCACCGCCAGCAACGTCGTGAAGACCATGCTCGAGGCCAGCACTGGCCCCGGCACGAGCCGGCTGTCGATCAGGATGAGTACCGGCGAGCCGAGGATCCCCATGCCAAACCCGACGGACCCCTGAAGGGTGAACCCGACAGCGCCGCAGAGCATGACGACGAGGGTGTCGAACGAGGACATATGTGAGGCAGACCGGCAGGTGTGGCGATGCGGCGTCCTGACGTCGGGCACCGAGTGTGACGTGCAGTCCTGCTAGCGACGCTGCGCCTCACACCCACGAGCGCACCGGAGCGCAGCCTCGCTCGCAGAGGCCTGTCTTACAGCCCCGCTCCGCGCGGGCTAGCAGCCCGTGGTGAAAGTCCCGCTGCATTCGGCTGGCGCTGCATCCGGTCTGGCGGCGCGAGCCGCCGCCCGACCAGTTCATGTTCGGGCTATGGCCAGGTCTCGCCG
>JADFPE010000058.1 GCA_022562495.1 Acidobacteriota bacterium | reverse complement strand
ACTCCGAGTGGTTTCGGACCGTTAGCGAAACTTGGTTCGCAGGACCGTTGAATGATTCTTTGAGGAAGGGATCAGCCCAAGCCGCCACCGTCGCCCTTCTCCGGAGCTATCCCGATTACTTCGATGAAGAATTTCCCTTGGATCGGTTGTATGACTCACCCCTCGAAGACCCCGACCCTTCCCGCATTGGCTTGCAGGAACTCACGGAGCTCGTCAGAGCGTTAGTGGTTGCGATCGGTCGCGAAGACTGCGAGCGCGATTGTGTAGAAAAAGCTCGCGAAGAGCTGAAAATCTATCTTCAGAATCACAATATCGGATCTCCATGGTATCGGATCGCGACGGCCGAATTCGTGGCACGCTTGGTAGACATCGATCAAGAGTGGGGCGATCGTATTCGTGATTGGGTCCTGGATAAACTCGTCTGGTTTAACAGTCGCGCGACCGTAAGTGACGACATACTGAAGACAGCCCTCGAAGAGTCGGGATTCGAGGAATGGGAAATAGACAAGTTGAAGAATATTGTGAACGTGATCCCTGGCGACGACTTACTCATGAAGCTAATCATCGAGGAACTGGGCATTCGGCGGGGTGTCGACTGGTCCACTGACCGGGTTGCACTTATTAGCGAATCGGACACTTTCTATGGGGGGGCGCTCCCGGACACATTCGTAGCTGAGCTGGCGAACTATTTGCACGGCCAAATGACCGAAGCCCAGAAGCGTGAAGCGTGGACCGAAGCCGACACGCGTGTCTCAATGGCCGAAGCCGAAAAGCGTGTTGCAGTGACCAAAGCCGAGAACAGCGTAATACGGTTCAAATACCTGAGAGGATTGGACGGGGCCATTCCCGGGCACCCGCGCACGAAGAGTCAGACGAGTGATAACGGAAATGAGTCCACGAGCGCCCGAAGGGGCTTGGGATTCGGGAGTCCGCAACAAAAGGGCGTCATCGAGGCTCCCTTCGGTCGCGGACAATTCGACTATTTGAGGCGGCTTGTGGGGCTGATCCGCGAGAAGCAAAAGGAGCTTCGTGAAAAGACGAAGCATGGTGAAAAGAGGGAGTCCATTCGGGTAATCGGTGTATTGGGCAGCGATGTTTTTGACAAACAGCTGATTCTCCAGGCCTTACGACGCGAATTTCAGGATATATTGTTTTTTACTACCGACTTGGATGAGCAGTTCTCCCACCCGGACCAGTACCGTTGGAATCGAAACCTCCTCATCGCGTCCGGATTCGGGACGCGGCTGCATCCCAAATACCAAGGGGGGGTGCTTCCGTTCCGAGACGCCTATCAGACGGCTACCTATTTGGCGACGCGACTTGCGTTGAACGACGGAGCGGGTGAGGGCGAGGGAGGGGTAGACGGAGACGGAGAGGCGGAGGGCAAGGGAGAGGCGGAGGGAGAGGGCGAGGGAGAGGGCGAGCGGCGCGACTGCGTCGACCCCGTCGGATGGCGCCACGATCACCTCATACGCCTGGAACTTCGGCGATTCGACCGGCACGACGACATGTCCGGGTGGCGCCGGGTGCGTGGTGGCGACGCCATGGCTGCAGAGTCACACGTACGCAGTCAGTGCCACCTACACGATCACCCTGACGGTGACCGACAGTCTCGGGCAGACTGATACCACGACACAATCGCTCACGGTCAGCGCCGTGAGTGACCCGGTAGCGAGCTTCACGGCGACGCCGAACCCGACAGCGGTCGCCAATACCATAAGTTTCGACGCGACCGGGTCGTCCGCCGCCGGGTCGAGAACGATCGCGTCATACTTGTGGGACTGGGGTGACGGATCCGCTGCTGGAGCGGGAGTGACGGCGACGCACAATTACACCACGTCAGGGGCGGGCGTCGGCACCTACACCGTCACCCTGACCGTGACCGATAGCGCAGGCGCCACGGGGCAGACCACGGTTGACGTGACCGTAAACTGATGGTCGGTTGCGCCACAGCTACGGCGCGGAAGATCTCACCGCCGAGATAGAAGTGGCCGATTTGCTCGCCCCAGGCGCCCGGCTGACTGAGCGCCTGGGCCCGCTTCGGATTCGCCTTGCGGCCGACCGGCTCGATGCCCTCCTGATAACCCAACCCGCCAACATCTTTTATCTCTCCAATTTCAAGGGCAGCGCCGGCATGCTGCTGGTCACGCCGGATGACGCCTGTCTCGTCACCGACTCCCGGTATGCCACCGTGGCCCAGGCGCTGGTGGCGGCCTCCGCCGCAGAGGCTCCGCTGACGGTCGTGCAGGTCGAGTGGTCGTACGAGGAGACGGTCTGCGCCGTCCTGACCGACGTGGGTGTGTCCCGGGTCGGTTTCGAGACGGCGCACATGACGGTGGCGCGCCACGACTGGCTGGAACGCGGGCTCGCCGGGTCCGGGGTGACGCTGCGCGGCACGACCGGGCTCGTCGAATCGTTCCGGCAGGTGAAGGACGCCGACGAGCTGGCGACGATGCGGGAGGCGGGCGGGCGCATCTCGCTGGTGATGGAGCAGGTGCTGCAGCGGCTGCGGGTCGGTCGCACCGAGCGGGAGGTGGCGGCCGACATCGACTGGGCGATCCGGGGCGCCGGGTTCGACGGGCCGGCGTTCGAGACGATCGTCGCCGGGGGACCGAACACCGCCCTGCCGCACGCACGTCCGGGCGACCGGCGGCTCGCCCCCGGCGATCTGGTGCTGCTGGACTTCGGTGGCATCTACCACGGCTACTGCGTGGATCTGACCCGGATGGCGAGTCTGGGCACCCCGGACCCGGCCGCCCTCGCGTGGCACGCGGCGGTCCGCGAGGCGCACGCGGCGGCGCTCGCCGCCGTCGGTCCCGGTGTTCGGGCCAGCGCGGTGGACACCGCCGCCCGGATGGTGCTCGAGCGGCGGGGGCTCGGTGCGGCGTTCGCTCACGGGACCGGGCATGGCCTCGGGGTCGAGGTGCACGAGGCGCCGCGTGTCGGGAAACACCGGCCGGCGGCTGCGTTCCCCGGGTCGGGTGACGAGGTGGCGGATGTCCGGCTCGAACCGGGCATGGTCTTCACCGTCGAACCAGGTGTGTATCTGCCCGGGCACGGCGGTGTCCGACTCGAGGACGACCTCGTCGTCACCGCGGACGGCTACGAGCTGCTGACCCACGTGTCGCTGGACCTGCTCGTGATAGACGACGCACCTGTGTAGACATCCGTGGAGCACGGCGTTCAGCCGTCCCGTGCAGGCCTGCCCGGCTGTGCTCGCACCCCGTCCCGCACGAGCGTCGGCGCGGCCGCCGACGCCGTGGCGGAGGTGGGAAGGCCTGCGCCACAGAGGGCATCCAGGTGATAATGGGGGACATGACACGTGTGGTGGCGGAGTGGAGGCTGGCGAAGCCCTTCCGCCTTCGCTCGCCGGCGATGGTCGAACGGCGAGCGTCCGCCGTAGCCTTGGCGGAGGCGGACTGCCTTCTTCGGCACCATGGATTTCGACGAGATTAACCAGATTCTGGCATTGATGCGGGAGCACGACCTGGTCGAGTTCGAGCTCGAGCGAGACGACCTGCATGTCCGCCTGCGTAAGGCGGAGACGCCGGCGCCGAGTCTCCTGCCCGCCGCGCCGGCGGTCGTGCAGCCGGCGAGCGCTACCCCCGAGCCGGCCAGCGGCGGCACCGCCGAGACCGGCCCGACGTTCGTGGAGGCCCCGATCCTCGGCACCTTCTACCGTGCCAGCGGGCCGGATGCGTCTCCGTTCGTCGAGGTCGGCGATGTCGTCAAGCCGGGTGACGTGCTGTGCATCATCGAGGCGATGAAGCTGATGAACGACATCAAGTCGGAGTACGCCGGCGAGGTGGTCGACATCTTCATCGAGAACGGGCAGCCGGTGCAATACGGCGAGCGCATGTTCGCCATCCGGCGCGTCTAGCAAGACCGGTGACCAATGTCAGCCGGCCGTCTGTGATCTGGACGCTGGCGCAGCGCTCCGGCGTCCTCCTGCCTCCTGTCTCCTGCCTCCTGCCTCCTTGGGATGCCGTGCCACCAGCACCCTGATGTTCACGAAGGTCCTGATCGCCAACCGGGGTGAGATCGCGCTCCGGATCATCTGCGCCTGCCGCGAGTTGGGTGTCGCGACGGTCGTCGCCCACTCGCAGGCCGACGAGCACAGTCTGCCGGTGCGGTTCGCCGACCAGGAAGTGTGCATCGGGCCCGCCCGTAGCCTGGACAGCTATCTGAACGTCCCGGCCATCATCACGGCCGCCGAGATCACCGGTGCGGATGCCATCCACCCCGGGTATGGCTTTCTGTCGGAGAGCGCGTATCTGGCGGACGCGTGCGACGTCTGCCACATCACCTTCATCGGACCGCCGGCCGACGTGCTGCGGTTGCTCGGGGACAAGGCACGCGCC
The DNA here is from genome assembly GCA_022562495.1 of Acidobacteriota bacterium. Lineage (GTDB taxonomy): Bacteria > Acidobacteriota > Vicinamibacteria > Vicinamibacterales > UBA8438 > NP936. Next base: position 17,143 of record JADFPE010000058.1, on the reverse strand, counting down.
AGACGCGCGATGCGAAAAGCGGGGCTGCCGGTCGTGCCCGGCACCGAGTCGCTCGAGGATGTGCGGGCGGCGCGTCGAGCGGCGCGGCGGCTCGGGTATCCGGTCATCATCAAGGCGACATCGGGCGGTGGTGGACGTGGGATGCGGGTCGTGCGACACGCCGACGAGCTGGAGGACGCCTTTCTGACCGCTGGTCGCGAAGCGGAGGCGGCGTTCGGTGACCCGCGCGTCTATCTGGAGATCTACATCGAGGAGGCCCGGCACCTCGAGTTCCAGGTGCTGGCCGACGAGGCCGGGACCACGGTCCATCTCGGCGAGCGGGAGTGCACGCTGCAGCGCCGGCACCAGAAGGTGCTCGAGGAGACGCCGTCGCTCGAGCTGAGCGACCGGGTGCGCGAGCGGATGGGCAAGCTCGTGACGAAGGCGGCGCGGGCGATCGGGTATGTCAACGCCGGGACGTTCGAGTTCTTGCTGGACGCGCGGGGCCGCTTCTACTTCATGGAGGCCAACGCCCGGCTCCAGGTCGAGCATCCGATCACGGAGATGGTGACCGGGGTGGACATCGTCAAGGAGCAGATCCGGATCGCGAGCGGGGACAGGCTGTCGATCCGACAGGCGGACGTGCGTGTCACCGGGCACGCGATCGAATGCCGGGTGAACGCGGAGCATCCGGAGACGTTCGTCCCGAGCCCAGGCCTGATCCGCACCTTCCACGTGCCGGGAGGGCCGGGGGTCCGGGTCGACACGTTCGCGCACGCAGGCTGTACGGTGTCGCCGTACTACGACTCGCTGCTGGCGAAGGTCATCACCCACGGGCGGGACCGCCCCGAGGCGATCGACCGGATGCGGCGCGCGCTCGAGATGACGGTGATTGAAGGCGTGGAGACGACCATCCCCCTGCACCTCCGGATTCTCCGCGACCCCGATTTCCTCGCGGGCCGTTTCACGACCGCGTTTCTCGACCGGTTCGTCGGTCCGGCCCGATCCAGCGATTGAGCCCGCAGGTGAGCGTCTGGCCTCGTCTGTACGCCATCGTGGATGCTGGGGTGGCGGCACAGGCCGGCTGGACGCCGTCCGACCTGGCGCGTGCCTATCTGGACGGCGGGGCGCGTCTGCTCCAGCTGCGCGCGTCCGGTGTCGACCCGGCGACCCAGCTCGGCTGGTGCCAGGCGATCGTCCGGCTGGTGGCGCCGCTCGGCGCCCGGGTGATCGTCAACGATCGGTGCGACCTGGCGCTGATGGCGGGTGCCGCCGGCGTGCATCTGGGACAGCACGACCTGCCGATTGCGGCGGCCCGCCGGCTGCTGGGCCCCACGGCCCTCATCGGGCTCTCAACCCATGATGACCTGCAGGTCGACGCGGCCGTGCGCCAGCCGCTGAGCTATCTGGCGGTCGGACCGGTGTATCCCACCCGCACCAAGGACACCGGGCATGCCGCGGTCGGACTGGAGGCGGTGCGTCGGGCACGGGGGGTGGCCGGCGATCGGCCGGTGGTGGCGATTGGCGGCATCACGCTCGCTACGGCGCCTGACGTGATCGCGGCCGGCGCCGCCTCGGTCGCGGTAATCGCAGACCTGCTGGTCGGCGGCGACCCTGCCCGCCGCGTCCGCGAGTACGTGGACGCGCTTGGTGGGGCCTGAGCGCCCGCGGTCAGCTTTCGTGGGGCAGGGCTTTAGCCCTGCCTTGCAGGCCGCCAGGCCTTCGCCTCCCTGGGTACGCACGCCGGGGCAAGGCTACCGCCTTGCCTCGCAGGCCTGCGCCACATTGGGTACGCACTTGCGGGGCCAAGCGTCAGCCTTGCCCCGGTGCGCCGCGTAGCCCTACCGGTGCGGCTGCGACACCCAGGGCTGTCGCTCGAAGTAGCTGTCCATCAGGTGCCGCGTCTTGCCAGAGAGCAGGATGAGCGCCAGCAGATTCGGCAGGATGACAATGCCGAGCGCGATGTCGCCCAGGTCCCAGGCGGCGGCCGGCGCGATCACCGTGCCCAGGAAGACCATGGCGACGTAGACACACCGGTATGGCAAGACGGCCCGCCTCCCGAACAGGTACGCCGCGCAGCGGTCGCCATAGTAGCTCCACGAGATCGCGGTGGAGATGGCGAAGAGGATCACCGAGAACACCACGATGTACCCGCCCCAGTCGCCGATCGGTGACAGCCCGCGCTGGAAGCCGAGCTGCGTCAGCGGGGCACCGTTCTCGGGCGCATCCCCGTAGAGCACGGTGAAGGGGGTGCCGTCGTCCGCCGTCGCGACCCCGGCCGCTGGTTCGAGCATGCCGCTGAAGGGTCGGGTCTGCGCCTCGTCGGTGTAGAACCGTTCGACGGGCAGATCGTGCCACGCGAAGGCCACCTGCCCTTCGGCGATCGTCTGGCGCCCGTCGTTCACCCGGATCTCGGCCGGCGCCGCGGCTTCGTCGAAGCTGCCGTCGGCCGCCGGAACGACAAAGGACAGGTCGCCCCCGGCGAGCGTCATCTCCGTGGGGACGCGATCCTCGTACACCCCCGTGATGATGATCACGAGGCAGGTCATCGTGACGATCACGATCGTGTCGATGAACGGCTCCACGAGGCCCACGACCCCTTCCGAGACCGGCTCGTCGGTCTTGGCCGCCGCGTGGGCGATCGGCGCCGAGCCCTGTCCAGCTTCGTTGGAGAACAGCCCACGGTTGACGCCCCAGTTCAGGGTGACGAGCAAGGCCCCGATCCCGGTGCCGGCCACCCCGGCGGAGGGGGTGAACGCTTCGCTGAGAATGAGCCCGAAGGCCGGGAGGACGTCGCCCAGGTTCAGCAGGATGACGAGCAGGGCGCCCAGCACGTACACCCCTGCCATGAGCGGGGCCAGGACCCCGGTGACACGGCCGATCCGGGTGATGCCGCCCAGAATCACCGCCGCGACCACGCCGGCCGCGAGGAGCCCCGTCACGACATTCGGGGTCCCGAAGGTGGACGCCATCGTGTCGGCCAGCGTGTTGGCCTGGATGGCGTTCCCGGTGATGAACGCGGTGAATCCCAGCGCGATGGCGAAAAACGTCGCCATCCACTTCCAGTGGCTGCCGAGGCCGCGCTCGATGTAGTACATCGGGCCGCCGGCCACGGTGCCCTCATGCTTGTGCGTCTCGGCGCTCACCTCGCGATACTCCTGGGCCAGCGTCACCTCGGCAAACTTCGTGGCCATGCCGAGCAGCGCCGTCATCCACATCCAGAACAGCGCCCCCGGACCGCCGTAGTGGATGGCCAGGGCCGCCCCGGCGATGTTCCCGATGCCCACCGTGGCGGAGAGGGCCGTAGTGAGGGCCTGGAAGTGGGAGACGTCGCCAGGCTCGTTGGGGTCGTCGTACCGACCGCTCGCCACGGCGAAGCCGTGCGCCACACGCCGCACCTGCACGAAGCCGAGCCGGAGGGTGAGGAAGCAGCCGGTGCCCAGCAGCGCGATCACCTTCAGCGGGATGACCTGCTCGCCTACCGGGACGCCGAAATTATCGACGTAGTCCTTGACCGTCCGGATGATCTGTTCGATGACGTCCATGCACGCTCAGGGTTCACGAGACCAGAGCTCGGTGATGCAGACATCCGTGGGGCAAGGCGTCAGCCGTGCCTCGCAGGCCCGAAGGCCTGCGCCACAGGGTCACCGCGTCTCCTGGTGTGTGTCTCCTCCCTCCTTCGTTCCCTACATCGACACGATCGCGGAGACGATGATGGCGGCGATCGCGGCCGGGCAGACCCACCGGATCAGGACGCTCCACAGGGCGCGGCCAGGAAACGGCGAGCCGTGGAGCTCCACCTCCTCGATGGCGCGGTCCACCCGCCACACCCAGCCAACGAACACCGCGGTCAGCAGACCGCCGATCGGAAGCGCGAAGTTGTTCCAGATCACCACCATCAGGCTCAGGAAGTCCGTGCCGAATCCGGGCAGGGTGCTGAAGAAGCCGACCGCGCCGTTGGCGAGCGCCGACGGGATCGCGATCAGGAACACCACGGTCGTCACCAGCAGCACCGCCTTGGGGCGCGGCCACTTGTGGACATCGATGAAATGCGCCACCGGGACCTCGAGCAGCGAGATCGTCGAGGTCAGCGCCGCAATCGTCAACAGAATGAAGAAGGCGGCGCCGAAGAGCTGCCCACCGGGCAGGGTGGCGAACAACCGCGGCAGCACGGCGAAGATCAGACCGGGACCGCTCGCGCTCGGGTCGAACCCCTCGATCGAGAAGCCGGACGGAAAGATGATGAACCCGGCCAGCAGCGCCATCGCGGTGTCGAGCGCCACGACCCAGCAGGCCGCGGTGACGATGCTCTCCTGTTTGCCCAGATAGCTGCCATAGGTGAGCATCGCGCCCATGCCCAGGCTGAGCGAGAAGAACGCCTGCCCGAGCGCGGCGTTGATGACGGTGGGGTCGAACAGGCGCGAGAAGTCGGGCCGGAGGTAGTAGGCGAGCCCCTCGGCGGCGCCCGGCAACGTGACCGCCCGGATCGCCAGCACCAGGAGGAGGACGATCAGCGCCGGCATCATCAGCTTGGTGACCCGCTCGATGCCGGACTGGACCCCGCCGACGAGCACGGTCGCGGTCGTGCCGAGGATGACGAGCGTCAGGGCGATGCTGAGCGGACCGTTGGCGGTGAACGTGGCGAAGAACGCCTCGACCGTCTCGGCGTCGCCCGTCAGGGCGCCGGTGCCGGCGAACCAGATGTAGGCGACCGACCAGCCGGCGATGACCGAGTAGAACGAGAGGATCCCCGCCCCGGCCAGCACCCCGAGGACGCCGACGAGCCACCACCGGGTGTTCGGGCTGATCGCGTCGAACGCCCCGACCGGGGCCAGCTGCGCGTGGCGGCCGATCACCAGCTCCGCCACCATGATCGGCAGACAGATCAGGAGGACGCAGAGGAGGTAGATGAGCACGAAGACGGCGCCGCCACCCTGTCCGACCTGGGTCGGGAACCCCCAGATGTTGCCCAGCCCCACGGCGGAACCGGCGGCCGCCAGGATGAACCCGGCCCTCGAGCCCCACGTGCCCCGTTCAGCGGTGGACGCCATCTGCCAGCCTTGTCATTCCGGCGAAATTCTACAGGAGCGTACACGAAACGGACATGGTCCGTGGCTCGGGGAGGAGCGACGGGAGACACCGAGCAGCCCGCCATCGCGCGCGCCCAGGCCAGAGCCCAGAGCCCAGAGCCGAGGGAGCACGTGGCCACGTCTGATGGCCACAGCCAGCCGTGCAGGAGCCTGCTAAGATCCTGCTGACGAACGTCGTGGACGGCCGAGCGTGGTCATGCGGGGGTGTGATGCACATCGAAGGAACGGTGGCGAGACGACTGGATGGCACGGCGGTGGGGGAGGCGATCCGCGCGTCGCTGCGACCGCGCATCGAGGCGTTCACGGCGGCCGCGGGTCGGCCGCCCGGGTTGGGTATCGTGCTCGCCGGCAACGACGCGGGGTCGGAGATCTATGTGCGCAACAAGGTGAAGGCGTGCCACGCGATCGGGATCGACGTCGACCTCCAGCGTCTGCCTCGGGAGGCGAGTCTCGGCGAGGTCATGGCGATCGTCGACCGATTCAACACCAGCGAGACGTATGACGGCATCCTGGTGCAGTCGCCGTTGCCGGCGGGCATGGGGCGCGACGCCGAGCGGCAGGTCTTCGACGCGATCGACCCGGCGAAGGACGTCGACGGCTTCACCCCGGTCAATGTCGGGCGGCTCGTGCAGAACCGGCCCGCGCTCGCGCCCGGCACGCCCTCAGGGGTGATCGCGCTGCTCGACCGCGCCCAGATCCCGATCCAGGGGGCGCGGGCGGTGGTCATCGGGCGGAGCGACATTGTCGGCAAGCCGATGGCGATGCTGTTGCTGCATCGCCACGCGACGGTCACCATCTGCCATTCGCGCACGGCAGACCTGCCGGCGGTGGCGGCCACGGCGGACATCCTGGTGGCGGCGATCGGACGGCCGGGGTTCGTGACACGAGAGTTCGTGAAGCCGGGCGCAACGGTGATCGACATCGGGGCCACCCAGGTCACGGACCGCGACCAGATTGTGTCGCTGTTCGGCGCCGACTCGCCCCGGCTGGAGGTGCTGGCGCGACGGGGCGCAACCCAGGTCGGCGATGTGCACCCGGACGTCGCGTCTGTGGCCGGGGCGCTGACGCCGTCGCCCGGCGGGGTCGGCCCGCTGACGATCGCGATGCTGTTGTCGAACACGGTTCGCGCCGCCGAGATGCGCCGGGGGGCGTGACGCTCGAAGGAGACAGGAGTCAGCAGAGAAGAGACGGAAGGAAACAGGGGGACTGCGCCGCGTCCAGAACCGCCCGCGGTCGCTCGTCGCACGCCTCGATGTGAGTGGCGGTGAGGCCGCGTTTTGTCTCCGAACTCGGGTGTCCCGAGCACAGCACGAGCGTCTTGCTGTCGAGGGACGGCCTCAGTCGGCTGTCTCCTGACTCCTGACGCCTGACGCCTGCTGCCTGTCGGTGGGCGTGTCTGCCGACAAGCGTGCGTAGATCTCGTCGATTTGCCGATCAGTCTCGGCATGGGTGCCGTCGGTCCAGACGGTGTAGTCGGCGCGTCGCGTCTTCTCACGCGTCGGGAGCTGGGCGGCGATGCGCTGTCCGGCTTCGGACTCGCAGAGCCCCCGGGCCACCACCCGGGCCAGTTGCGTCCCGTCGTCACAGGCGGTGACGATGACCCGGTCGAACACCTCCGTGCGTGGGATCTCGTAGAACAGCGGGATGGCGACGATGCCAAGCTGCGGTGCTCCGGCCGGATCGAGATCGGCGAACCACCTGTTGATCGCGACGCGGACGTGGGGGTGCACGATGGCGTTGAGCGCGGCGCGGGCGGTCTCGTCCGCGAACACGAGGGCGCCCAGCTTCGGGCGGTTGAGCCGGCCTTGGTCGTCGAACATCCCGGCGCCGAAGCGGTCGCGCACGGCCTGCCACGCCGGGCCGTCGGGCGCGACGGCGGCGTGCGCCAGCTGGTCCGCGTCGGTCGTCGGCACGCCGAGCGCGGCAAACCGGTCGAGCACGTAGCTCTTTCCGGTCGCGATGCCGCCCGTCAGCACGACCCTGCGCACATGTCCCTCAATGTGGGTCGTTTTCGCTCTCCTCGGCCGCGGTGATCCGCTCCTCGACGAAGGTGTTCCATTCGTGGCACTGCGGACACTGCCACAGGAGTTCGGTGCTGCGGTAGCGGCAGCGCATGCAGATGTGCGGGTCGAGATAGAAGACCGCCTCGCGGGTGATCTCCATGTAGCGCTGCACCCGCGCCTCGTTGAACCCGAGCGCCACCAGCGCCTGCCAGATCACCTGATGGATCGACAGGGCATGTGGGTTGTGCACGAGCGAGTCGAGCAGCAGGTCCAGGGCCTCGGACGGCTGGTCCCGTGTCGCGAGGTAACGTCCCAGCGCCAGCCGGGCCCGCCAGTCCTGCGGGTTCGCGTCGATCAGCCGGTGACACAGCGCCGGGAACCGCACGGTATCGCCCTGCTCGTTGCTCACCGCCTCGATCCGGTCGAAGACGAGGTAGGCGCGTTCAGGGGCGATGCGGATCACCTGCGTCCAGGTCGCGATCGCCTCGTCGAGCCGTCCCTCCCGCCGCTGCACGTCGCCGAGGTTGAGATAAGCCGGGACCGCGCCGGTGTCGAGGTCGATCGCCGATTCGAACCGCGAGACCGCGGTCGCCCGTTCGCTTCGGGCCAGGGCCTGTAGCCCCAGCTGGGTCTCGAGGAACGCCAGAATGGCCTGGTGCTTCGGCTTCTGCGCGTCGTCGGCCAGGGCTGCCAGCCGCTGTCGGATGGCATAGGCCTCGTGCCACTGCTGCTGTTCCTCATGCAGCTTCTCGAGGTTCAGCAGCGCGTACTGGTTGTCACCGTCGAATCGCAGCACCTCGGTGAACGCTTCCAGCGCACGGTCCACGAACCCGCCGCGTCTGAAGTCGAGACCGAGACACAGCAGCACGTAGGCCTGTTCGAGCTTGGTCAGCTTCGGCCGCTGCAACAGCTGCTGATGCATCTGGATCGCACGCGTCACCTGCCCCTTCTCGCGAAAGAGGTTGCCGAGGATCAACTGAATCTCGAACGCGTCCGCGTCGATGTCCGCCGCGGTGGTCAGCTCTTCGATCGCCAGATCGAGCTGGTTCGAGACCAGGAAATTGAGCCCAAGGATGTAGTGGGGGGACTCGCGGACCTTGCGGCGGTCGACCCAGCTGCCTTCGCGCAGCTTGTAGCGCTCCCATGCCTTGCCCGCCGCCAGCCCCAGCAACAACGCGACCAGCACGGCCAACAGGGTCAGCGACTCGTTCATCAGAACAGCTCGGTCCGCCACAGATCGTGGAGATGCACCACGCCCTGCACCCGTGCGTCGTCGTCGACGACGGCGAGCGAGGTAATCCGCTGCGCCTCCATGATCTGCAACGCCTGCGCGGCCAGCGCCGACGGGGCGATGGTGTTCGGGCTCGTCGTCATGACCTCACCGGCTGTGCGCTCGAGCAGCCGGTCCTCCCGGACGAGCCGGCGCCGCAGGTCCCCGTCGGTAATCACGCCCACCAGCCGTCCATCTGCGGCGAGGACACACGTCATGCCGAGCCGCTTGTCGGACATCTCCCGCAGCACCGTGCGCATCGAGGTCCCGGTGTCGACCCGCGGCAGGCCGGTCCCGACATGCATGAGACGGTCGACGCGCAACAGCCGCTTGCCGAGTCCGCCACCGGGGTGGAGAGTGGCGAAGTCCTCTTCGCGGAACCCCTTCTTGACCAGCAGCGTCATCGCGAGGGCGTCACCGAGCGCCAGGGCGGCGGTGGTGCTGGCCGTCGGAACGAGGTTCATCGGGCAGGCCTCGACACGGACCCCGCAGTCCAGCGTGACATCGGCGGCCTGCCCCAAGGTGGAATCGGGCGCGCCGGTCAGACAGATGACGCGCGCGCCGACGCGTTTGATCGTCTCGAGCAGTCGCAGCAGCTCGCTGGTCTCACCGCTCTGCGACAGCGCCACGACCACGTCGTCGCCCTGAATGACACCCAGGTCGCCATGGACCGCTTCCGCCGGATGCAGGAAGAACGCCGGCGTGCCGGTGCTGGCGAGGGTCGCGGCGATTTTCCGGCTGATGATGCCCGACTTGCCCATGCCGGTCACGATGACCCGGCCGGTGCAGTCGTCGAGCGTATTGACCGCCGCTTCGAACCGGTCGTCCAGCCGGTCGACGAGCGCTCCGATGGCTGCCGCCTCGATCTCCAGCACCCGTCGCGCGACGCGCATGTCGACGCCGGCGTCGGTGGACGGGGTGTCGGTGGACGGGACCTCGTTGTCTGCCATGGGGGTCACATCCGCGCCGCGGCGTCGATCCGCAGCAGCCGCTCGAGCAGCGGCTCCAGTCGGTCGAGCCGGAGCGCGTTCTGTGCGTCGCTCTTGGCCCGCGCGGGCTCTTCATGAATCTCGAGGAAGACGGCGTCCACCCCGGCGGCGACACCGGCCGCGGCCAGGGGCTCGATGTACTCAGCCTGCCCGGCGGTGACGCCGTCTCCGCCGCCCGGGAGCTGCAGGCTGTGGGTCACGTCGAAGACCACCGGTGCTCCGAGTGCCCGCAGCTGCGGGAACGCGCGGATGTCCACGACCAGGTTGTGGTAGCCGAAGCTGACGCCGCGTTCGGTGACCAGGACACGGTCGTTCCCGGTGGCGGTCACCTTGTCGATGGCGTGGCGCATGTCGCCGGGCGCCATGAACTGGCCCTTCTTCAGGTTGACGGCGCGGCCGGTCTTCGCGGCGGCGACGATCAGGTCGGTCTGCCGTGAGAGGAACGCCGGGATCTGCAGGATGTCGGCCACCTCGGCGACCGCCGGCACCTGGTGCACGTCGTGCACGTCGGTCAGAATCGGGACGCCGTGCGCCTGCTTGACCGCCGCGAGCGTGGCCAGCCCGGCGTCGAGACCCGGGCCGCGGAACGACCGGCCGGCGGTCCGATTGGCCTTGTCGAACGACGCCTTGAACACGTAGGGCACGCCGAGACGACGTGCCACCGCGGCGATGGCGCCGCCGAGCGACAGCGCGTGCGTGTCGCTCTCGATGACGCAGGGGCCGCCAATCAAGACGAGCGGCGCCCCATCTCCGATCGGCACGTCGCCGACACGCACGCCAGGCACGCGACCATTATAGATATGGGACACGCCTAGACGTCAGCAGTCAGAAGGCAGCAGGCAGCTGGTTGGCGATCGCCAGCATCGGATCAGGCCGCGGTTTCGAACGAGACCGACACGATCCCGTCGACGACGGCGACGCCCACCGGTGATCTTCTGCCTGCTGCCTGCTGCCTGCTGCCTTCTATCTTTTTCGGGGATCCTCTTCAGGTGACGGCCGACTCTGTGCGGGACCGGGTCGCGACCTTGTGCTCGTAGCTGGCCCGCACGAAGTCGGCGAACAGCGGATGCGGATTGAGCGGTTTGGAACGGAACTCCGGATGGAACTGGACCGCGATGAACCAGGGGTGGTCGGGCAGCTCGATCGTCTCGACGAACTTTCCGTCCGGGGACTGCCCTGAGATGACCAGCCCGTGCTCGGTGAGTACGCGCTCGTAGGCGCGGTTGAATTCGTACCGGTGCCGATGGCGCTCGGAGACCTCGTCGGTTCCGTAGATGCGGTGAGCCAGCGAGCCGGGGCTCAGCTGACACGGATAGGTGCCGAGCCGCATGGTACCGCCCAGCTCGTCCACGCCGAGTAGATCCCGGAGCTTGTAGATGATCTTGTGGGCGGCGTCCGGCTCGCACTCGGTCGAGTCGGCCCCCTCGAGTCCACAGACGTGTCGCGCGTACTCGACGGCGGCCCACTGAAACCCGTAGCAGATGCCCAAATACGGGATCCCCTGTTCGCGCGCAATGCGGGCCGCGCGCATCATGCCACGACTGCCGCGGTCGCCGAAGCCGCCGGGGACGAGCACGCCATCGGCGCCGTCGAGCAGCTGGGCGCCGGTGTCCGACTCGAGCGCCTCGGCCTCGACCCACTGGATGTCGATCGCCAGCCGGTGCCGGAACCCGCCGTGATACAACGCCTCGTTCAGACTCTTGTAGGAGTCTTCGTACCCGACGTATTTGCCGACGATGTGAATGGCCAGCCGATCGGTCGGGTGCTGGATTCCGTCGACCAGCGTCTGCCACGCGCTCATCGCGCATTCCGAGTCGGGCAGCTGCAGCCGGCGCAGGATCTGGCGGTCGAGCCCTTCGTTTCCCAGGACCAGCGGGACCTCGTAGATGTTCGACACGTCCTTGGCGGTGATCACCGCGTCCTCGTCGACATCGCAGAACAGCGCGATCTTGCGGCGGATCTCGGCCGGCAGGAAACGGTCCGTGCGACAGAGCAGGATGTCGGGCTGGATGCCGAGCGACCGGAGGTCGCGGACACTGTGCTGGGTCGGCTTGGTTTTCAGCTCGCCTGCCGTGCCGATGAAGGGGACCAGCGTCAGGTGGATGTAGAGCGTGTGCGCCCGCCCGACATCCTGCCGGAACTGTCGGATCGCCTCGAGAAATGGTTGGCTCTCGATGTCACCGACGGTCCCGCCGATCTCGACCAGCACGATGTCCACGTCGGTGGCGACGGTGCGAATGCAGTCCTTGATCTCGTTCGTGATGTGGGGAATGACCTGTACGGTCCCGCCGAGGTAGTCCCCCCGACGCTCCTTCTGGATGACCGATAAGTAGATCTTGCCCGTGGTCCAGTTGTGGTTCTTGGTCGTGACCGTGTCGGTGAAGCGCTCGTAGTGGCCGAGATCCAGGTCGGTCTCGGTGCCGTCGTCCGTGACGTAGACCTCACCATGCTGATACGGGCTCATCGTGCCGGGGTCCACGTTGATATAGGGGTCGAGCTTTTGCAGCGTGACACGATAGCCGTGTCCCTCCAGCAGACAGCCGATCGACGCCGCCGCCAGCCCCTTGCCGAGCGAGGAGACGACCCCACCGGTGATGAAGATGAACTTCACGACACGACCGTCGCTGTTGAGCATCGGTTCACTCATGCAGGGGCTCCGGCAGCCACGAGACGACGCACGCGTTCGAGATCCTCCGGTGTGTCGACACCGATCGGGTCACGCTCGGTTTCCGTGGTCAGGATGCGATAGCCGTGCTCGAGCACACGCAATTGCTCGAGCCGTTCGGCGCGTTCGAGCGGCGTCGGCTCCAACCGGCTCAGCGTCAACAGGAACGGACGCCGGTAGGCGTACAGACCGATGTGTTTGTACACCGGAGGCGCCGCGGGTCCGCGTCCGGTCGCGCGGCCGAGACCGATTGCGGCACGCGAGAAGAAGAGCGCATACCCGTCCCGGTCGACCGCCACCTTGACGACGTGGGGATTCTGGAGGTCCGCGGCATCCCGGATGCGGCACCGCAACGTCGACATGACGACCGCGGGATCACCCAGACAGGCGGCGACGGCGGCGTCGATCATCTGTGGCTCGATCAAGGGTTCGTCCGCCTGCACGTTGACGACCACATCGCAGGTCAGGGTGTCGGCGACTTCAGCGAGGCGGTCGGTGCCGCTGTGGTGATCCGCGCGCGTCATCCGTGCCTGGCCGCCGAAGGCGGTCACGGCGCTCGCGATCCGCTCGTCATCGGTGGCGACCACGACGGTCCCCACCAACGCCGCCGCCTCGACGTGCCGATAGACATGCTCGACCATCGGCCGGCCGCCGATGTCAGCGAGCGGTTTGCCGGGTAGCCGGGTCGACGCGTATCGGGCGGGGATGATGGCGACGACTCGGGCGGCAGCTGAAGTGGCTGTGCGCGGGAGCCTGGTCGCAGGGTGCACGACGAAGCCTAACACAGAATGTCATGTCGCTTGACGGTATGGCAGCGAGCGGAGCTGCGCCGCAGACCGCCCGGGGGACGATCGTTTCCGCATCGCGAGGGGACCCGTCGGCGGACAGCACACCAGGCAGAATCGGTGCAACACTGTGCAGCCGCCGGTGCGCGGAGCGGTCGCCCCGTGGTACGATGATCCGTCGGACTCCTATGATCTACTCGCGGGTTGCGGTCGGGAGCGTCGGTGTGGCGTTGCTGGCGGCGTGGCTGTCGTCGGCGGCGGGGACGGTGCCCTCGGCGCCTGTGACCGACACCCCGGTCGGGGTCGGGGTGGCGTCGGCGCAGTCCGTGACGCCGACACCGGCCCGGCTGGATCTCGAGCGGGAGGTTGCGCGTCTGGCCTCGCGACTCGAGACGGCGCCGCGTCCCCGCAGCCCGGTGCGCAACCCGTTCACGCTCACGGCCCGTTCCCGCGCGACCAGTCCACCGGCTCGGGCGGTGGCGGCGACGCCCGGGCCCGCGCCGGCGGTGGCCGACACCGTGGCAACCGAGCCGGTCATGTCGCTCGCGGGTATCGGCGTCGAGCGCACGCCCTACGGTCGCCGGCGAACGGCGATTCTCTCCGCCAACGGGCGTGTGTTTCTCGCGCGTATCGGAGACGAGGTGATGGGCCGGTTTCAGGTGCGCGCCGTCACCGACGACGCCGTCGAGTTGTTCGACCTGCGCGACGGCACCCCGCTCCGCCTCACGCTTCCATAAGCGATCCCGGTCTCCCGTTGCGGTGTCGTCGCCCGGCCTGACGGTGATGGGCTGCTAGAGGCTGTGGGCGCTCGGGGTCCTGTGTCGTGTCTTTCTGGGCTCCCGCCTCGCGCAGTCAGAAGACAGGAGCAGCCGAGAGCGTGGCCGCGGTCTGTCGTGGCAGGGCGCCCATCGCATACAGCCCACAGCCGATGGGTCGGGTCGAGCGTCAGAGGGTCACCATCGTCACCTGCTGCACGGCGGGGACGGCGCGGATCTCGTCGAGGACGTCATCGGTGACCACAGGGTCGTCGGCGCCCTCGCGGTCGATGTTGACGACCGCTACGGCTCCGGTGGGTCCCCGGCCGAGCGCGAAGGTCGCGATGTTGACGAGGTGGCGTCCGAGAATCATCCCGACCGCTCCGATGACACCCGGCTGGTCGTTGTTGCGAATGACCACGAGCGTGCCCTCGAGCGGCGCCTCGACACTGACCCCGTCGACCAGGATCAGCCGTGGACCGGCCCGTTCGAACAGCGCACCCTCGGCCCAGCGCTCGCCGTCGCTCGTATGCAGCTTGACGGAGATCAGGCTGGTGAAGTTGCGGGGGCGCGTGCTGCGCGACTCGATGACTTCAATGCCGCGGTCCTTCGCCAGCGCGCGGGCGTTGATCGGTGTGACGTTGGACGACAGCACCGTGCCGAAGAAGCCCACCAGCGTCGCCCCGACCAGTATCTCGGTGTTTCCCTCGGCGAGCTCGCCGTAGTACCGGATGGCCACGGTCTCGATCCGGCCGGTCGAGATCTGACCGAGGAATGCGCCCAGCCGTTGGGCCAGTACGGTGTAGGGCTGGATGCGTCGTAGTTCCTCGGGCGCGAGTGACGGATAGTTCACGGCGTTGCGCACGACCCCCGTCTTCAGGAAGTCGCGCACGCAGGTCGCGGTCTCGAGACCGACCAGTTCCTGCGCCTCACGTGTGGATCCGGCGATGTGCGGCGTGACGACCACCTGCGGCAGGCCGGTGAGCCGCGTGTCGCTGGGAGGCTCGGTTTGAAACACGTCCAGCCCGGCCCCGCCGACCACGCCGTGCTCGATGGCGTCAGCCAGCGCCGCCTCGTCGATGAGCGTGCCGCGCGCCGTGTTGATGATCCGGAGGGTGGGCTTGCAGCGTGACAGCCGTGCGGCGTCGAAGAGCGGTCGGGTGCCGGTGGACGGCACGTGTAGCGTGATGAAATCCGCCTGGGCGCACAGCTCGTCGAGCTCCAGCAGCTCGACGTCGAGGTCGGCCGCAACCTGACTGGAGATAAAGGGATCGTGGACGATGGTCCGCATGCCAAAGGCATGGGCCCGGTGCACCACTTCTCGGCCGATCCGACCAAGACCGACGACCCCCAGCGTCTTGCCCCGTAGCTCGGTCCCCAGCAACCGCTTCTTGTCCCAGCGGCCGGCCTTCATCAGGCCGTCGGCCAACGCGATCGATCGGGCTGCGGCCAGCAGCAGCGCAAAGGTGTGCTCGGCGACGCTGACGCTGTTGGCACCGGGCGCGTTGACGACCAGAATGCCGCCGGCACTGGCGGCATCGAGATCCACGTTGTCGACGCCGGTGCCGGCGCGTGCGATCACCTTCAACCTGGGCGCTCTCGCGATCAGGCCGGCATCGACACGGGTGGCACTCCGGACAATCAGCGCGTCGGCGTCGGCGAGGGCTGCGTGGAGCTCGTCGGGCGTTCGCCCCGTCTGCGCATCGACGTCCCAGCCCTCGTCCCGGAGCAGGTCGGCCGCCGACGACGGCAGCGGATCGGCAATCACGATCTTCATAAGGGTGTCGTTCCTCGATGTGTGTGGTCCGAGGCGTGCGCGGTCGTGTTCCAGCAATGCACACACGATGCGCGCGGCCGCGTTGCCAGCGTCCGGTTCAGCGATGTGTCTCCATGGTTTCCGGGTAGGGTATCCCGCGACGGGTGGTGCTGGGCTGTGGCCCAGTGGGGTCACAGATGCCTAAGGTGTTCCCTTGTGTTCCTTTACTTACGCTGAGTACAGGCCAAAGGCGGCACGCGTTCGAGGCCGGGACTCTTATACCGAATCGCTGAGCCAGTGTACTCAGACCGTACAGTATAATGGGCGACCGCAGGCGGAGGTCAGGTCACCACAACGCATGCCGCACCACGATGGTGCAAAGCGCTAGAAGGTCCCGGTTGGCGCGGCTCACTCGCTGCCAGGGGGACATTTTTCCACAAGGTTTTCCACAGTTTCTGTGAAGATCTTGCATCGCGTCATGGGGACGTGCCCTAAAGTGCGTGTCCCGGCGGGAGGTTAGAGTCCGTGACGAGCGTACCGGAAGAGGGCAGTGTCATCCAATGGAAGGACGGTCAGATCATCGTGCCGGATCGCCCGATCATTCCGTACATCGAAGGCGACGGCATCGGCCCAGACATCTGGCGCGCCAGCGTGCGCGTGTTCGACGCCGCGGTGGCGAAGGCGTTCGACGGCGCGCGCTGTGTCGTCTGGTTCGAGGTGCTGGCCGGCAAGAAGGCGAAGCAGCAGACCGGTGAGTGGCTACCGGCGGACACCCTCGAGGCGGTGCGTCAGCACAAGGTCGCCATCAAGGGCCCACTCACGACGCCGGTTGGCGGCGGCATCCGGAGCCTCAACGTGACGTTGCGTCAGGTGCTGGATCTGTATGCCTGCGTGCGTCCGGTGCGTTACATCAAGGGGACACCATCGCCGGTGCGCCGACCCGAGCTGATGAACGTCGTGATCTTTCGCGAAAACACCGAGGACGTGTATGCGGGGATCGAGTGGGCCCGCGGCACGGTGCAGGCGAAGAAGCTCATCGAGTTCCTGTCGCGGGAGCTCGGCCGGCGCGTGCGTGACGACTCGGGCATCGGAATCAAGCCGATTTCGGAGACGTGCAGCAAACGCCTGGTGCGGGTGGCGATCAAGTATGCGCTCGACAACGGGCGCCGCAGCGTCACCCTGGTGCACAAGGGCAACATCATGAAGTTCACCGAGGGGGCGTTCCGCGACTGGGGCTACGAGGTGGCGCGGGAGGAGTTCGGCGACCAGATCCACACCGAGGACGATGCTCCCGATAGCCCCGGTCTGCTGATCAAGGACCGCATCGCCGACAGCGTGTTCCAGCAGGTGCTGACGCGGACCGCGGATTATGACGTCTTCGCCACCACCAACCTGAACGGCGACTACCTGTCGGACGCGTGCGCCGCGCAGGTGGGGGGGTTGGGCCTGGCGCCGGGGGCGAATATCGGCGACGAGGTAGGCTTTTTCGAGGCGACGCACGGCACGGCGCCCAAGTATGCCGGCAAGGACGTCATCAACCCGAGCTCGCTCATGCTGTCGGGCGTGATGATGTTCCGCCATATGGGGTGGACGCCGGCCGCCGACGTGATCGAGAACGCGATCGAGCGCACCATCCTCGAGAAGAAGGTGACCTACGACCTGGCGCGGCTGATGGAGGGTGCCACGCAGGTCAAGACGTCGGAATACGCCGACGCGGTCATCGCCAACATGTAGCCGTGCGTGCACGACCGACAGGTGTACGCATCGGTCGACGTATCCCCGCAAGCCCGGCTTAGTGGTCCCGGTCAAAATTACGGTAACGCACCGAGGGTGGCGAGGCGCCCGGCTGGC
>JADFPE010000295.1 GCA_022562495.1 Acidobacteriota bacterium | reverse complement strand
ATCGAGTCGGATCGGCCGCAGATCGAGGTCAACCAGCGGTTCCCGCTGTTCTTTTCAGAGCTACGCCCGTTCTTCCTCGAGGGACAGGAGATCTTCAGCCTGCCGGGGCCGGTGAACTTCGTGCACACCCGGACCATCGTCGACCCGCGCTATGGCGCGAAGCTGACCGGAAAAGTGGGTAAGACGACGATCGGTGTGCTGGTTGCCAACGACGAGGCACCCGGCAACCTCGACGACGTTGCCGACGCGGCCTACGGAAAGACCGCCAACGTGTTGATCGGTCGGGTCCGCTACGATCTCTACTCCGAGTCGCACATCGGCGCCATCGTCACCGACCGGGAGTTCCTCGACCGCTACAGCCGGCTCGTCGGTGCCGACGGCAACTTCCGTCTCAGCGATACGACGTCAATCGGCTTCCGCGCCATCACGACCCAGAACCGCGATCTGGACCTCCTGGAGACGTCCGGGCAGATGTTCGACGTCGGGATGCGGAGTCAGGGGCGCAACCTGAGCTACTTCGTCGCCGGCTACACGATCGACCCCGACTTCAACACCGACGTCGGGTTCGTGCGGCGGCGCGACATCAAAGCGATCACCAGCAGACTCGGGTATCGCTGGTGGCCAGAGAGCTGGCTCATCAACTGGGGCCCGGAGGTCAGCTACGGCCGAAATTACAACTTCGAGGACATCCTCGAAGACGAGGAGCGGCGGGTCGGGGTGAACTTCTCGTTCGCGAAGAACATCCGGCTCAACGCAAGCGTGAATCGAGACATGGAGCGGTTCGGCGGCATCAACTTCAACAAGACTCGCTATTCGCTGGGTGGCAATGTCAGCACGATTCAGGCGATCTCGGGCGGCGGGTACTTCGGCTTCGGCGACCAGGTGTTCTTCGGCGACGCGCCGTTCCTGGGCACCGGCTCCAGCGGTGGCCTCTTCCTGACCGTCCGGCCGTTCAGCCGGTTGCAGTCGCAGATCAACATCAGCACCAGTCGCCTCGTCGACCCGTTCGACGACACCGAGGTGTTCGACGTCAAGATCTACCGGGCGCAGACCACCTATCAGTTCACCGACCGGCTGCTGCTGCGCAACATCATGGAATACAACACGTTCGAGCGCACCCTGGGCGCGAACGTGCTCGTCACCTATCGCGTCAACTCCGGCACCGTCTTCTTCATCGGCTACGACGACCACTACCAGCAAGGCGATCTGATCCTGGACACCGATGCCACCCCGGCTTATCTCGGCAACTCGACGTTCCTCACCACGGACCTGCTGCGGACCAATCGCGCCTTCTTCACCAAGATCTCGTATCTCTTCCGCTATTGACCTGGCGGCCGGGGCGCAGGGTCCCCGCAAGTGAGGAAGGTCCCAGCCCCGGGACCAGCCCGCGCCTGGCGGATTTTTTCGTAAACGCCGTGTCGGTCCAGATCGTCTATCGATCTAGGCATCAATCGGCGAACCCCGTCGTGCGATTCTCGCCGTCTCAGTCTGAAATTCTGAGCTGATAGACTGATACTTCTCTTGTCGACAGCGATCAGTGTCGACAGGAGTGCTCCTTTGTCGCTGGAACGAGACCCACATGCGTATGCGCTGTCACGCCGGTGTGCCCATCCTGGCCCTCATGACGTTCGCGGCCACCGCGACCGCCGCCGTGCCGCTGTCGGCGAGCCGGCCGCGGGCCCAGGCGGCGCCACCCGCCGGGACCGGGTCGGCCGGGGCTGACGACGCCACCCTGTCCGGGTCGGTCGTGGTGATCCCGTTCACCAACATTTCCAGGAACGAGGTCGACGACTGGATCGGCGACGGCATCGCCGAGACCGTCATGGCGGACCTCGAGTCGCAGGGGGACCTGACGGTGATCGCGCAGGAGCGTGTCCGCGCGGCGGCGGGACGTCTGGGTGACGCGGATCTCGACGACGTGACGGTGGCGGCGCTGGGCCGTGAGCTCGGTGCGCGCTGGGTCGTGACCGGCGGCTACCAGCGGCTCGGCAGCCAGCTGCGCATCACGGCGCGACTGGTCGACACCACCACCGGCCTCGTCGCCAGGACCGTGAAGGTGGACGGAGTGCTGGACGCCATCTTCGACCTGCAGGATCGGATCGCCGCCGAGCTGACGACCGACGTGCGGTCGATCACCGTGACCCGGGGAGGGCCACGTGCGTCAGGTCGGCGCGGTATTCCCGAGACGGATGGAGAGGGGGCGGAGCCGGTCGTTGGGGGCACCGGCGGCACCGGTAGCAACGGTGGGTCCACCGGTGCGAGGGCTGCTGGTGGGTTGCGGCCTGGGGAGGTGACCGGCGGCATCATCCTGCCGGCCGGCGACACGGCGAACCGACCGCCTGGCGGTGAGCCCGGAGCCGCTGCACGCGGCGTGGCCAGCGGTCGCGGTGGTCGGCCGGGCGGTGTGGGCACCGCCGCGTCGGCCGGTGTTCTCACCGGTCGTCCGAGCGTGACCGTTGTCCGCACGGACGTGCCGCCGCGGATCGACGGGCGGCTCGACGACGCGGTCTGGCAGCGTGCCATCCGCCTCACCGAGTTCGTGCAGGTGCGGCCGGTCGACGGCGCGCCCGCCACCGAGGAGACCGAGATCTGGATCGCCTACGACAGCGGCAACATCTACTTTGCGATGCACGCGCACTACAGCGACCCGAGCATCGCACGGGCGAACCGTGTCGACCGCGACCAGACGCGGAGCGACGACACCATCTCGGTCTACTTCGACACGTTCTTCGACCAGCAGCGCGCCTACGTGTTTTCGGTGAACGGCTATGGCGTGCAAGGTGACTCGATCTTGGCGTCTCGCGGTGGCGGCGGGCGCGGTGGCGGCGGGCGCGGTGGCGGCGGCTTCCGTGGCGGTGGCGGTGGCGGTGGCGGCTTCGGTGGTTTCAGCGGGGTGCCGAGCGGAGACTCTTCCTGGGACGCGCTGTTCGACTCGGCAGGGACCCTGGTGGCCGATGGGTGGACCGCCGAGATGGCGATTCCGTTCAAGAGCCTGCGCTACCCGTCCAGCGACAGTCACCGCTGGGGGTTCCAGGTGGTCCGGTCGATCGGCGGCAAGGACGAGACCGTCGTCTGGTCGCCGGTGACGCGGGGCAACACGTTCATGTCGCAGATGGGCCTGCTCGACGGGCTGATCGGGCTGTCGACCAGCCGGAACCTCGAGTTCCTGCCGACGTTCACCGCGATCCAGGTCGGTTCGCTCGACACCAACACCGGCGGCTTCGGCGAGGAGCGGCAGCCGGAGGGCGCCCTCAACGTCAAATACGGCATCACCTCCAACCTGACGCTCGACTTCACCTACAACCCCGACTTCTCGCAGATCGAGTCGGACCGGCCACAGATCGAGGTGAACCAGCGCTTTCCGCTCTTCTTCTCGGAGCTCCGCCCGTTTTTCCTCGAAGGGCAGGAGATCTTCCAGACGCGCGGCCCGGCCAACCTCCTCCACACCCGGACAATCGTCGACCCACGCTATGGCGCCAAGGTGACCGGCAAGGTCGGCAAGACCAACATCGGTCTGCTGTTCGCCAACGACGAGGCGCCCGGCAAGGTGGACGACCTGGCCGACCCCGCGTTCGGCAGGACCGCGCAGTTCCTGATTGGCCGGGTGCGGTACGACCTGTACGCGGAGTCGTACATCGGCGCCATCTTCACCGACCGGGAGTTCCTCGACCAGTACAGCCGCGTCGGCGGTGTCGATGCGAACTTCCGTCTCGGACGCTCGCAGTCTGTCTCGATGTCGTTCTTCCAGGCGCAGCACCGCGATGCGGACGGCGTGGAGCGCAGCGGGGACGGGTGGTCGTTCAACTACAACAACCGGGGACGCAACCTGACTTACTCGTTCAGCACCGATGGTCTCGACCCGGACTTCAGGACCGACACCGGCTTCGTGCGTCGGGTCGATACCCGTCAGGCGAGGGCCAGTGTCTCGTATCGCTGGTACCCCGAGAGCTGGATCATCAACTGGGGGCCGCGCGCCAGCTATGACCGCAACTACGACTTCGAGGGGATCCTGCAGGACGAAGGGTCCAGAGTCGGGTTGAACGCGACCTTCGCAAAGAACATCAACATCAGCGTCAATGTGAACCGCGATATGGAGCGGTTTGGCGGCATCAACTTCATGAAGACACGCTACTCGGCTGGCGGCGGGATAAATTCCAGCCGGCGGATCGGTGTCGGCGGGTTCTTCAACTGGGGCGACCAGGTGCGGTTCAGCGACACGCCGTTTCTCGGGAACAGTGTCAGCGCCAACATCTTCCTGAATTTTCGGCCGGTCTCACGGTTTCAGATGAACCTGAACGTGAGCACCAGCCGGCTGGTCGACCCGTCGACGCTCGAGGAGGTGTTCGACGTCAAGATCTACCGCAACTTCGCCACCTTCCAGTTCAGCGAGCGGCTGCTCCTCCGGAACATCCTGGAGTTCAACACGTTCAGCCGCACCCTGGGCGCCAACCTGTTGCTGACCTATCGCGTGAATTCCGGCACCGTGTTCTTCGTCGGGTACGACGATCGGTACAAGCAGGGCGACCTGATTTTCGACGACAACGACGACCCGCTGTTCTTCACGAGCGACTTCGAGCGCACCAACCGGGCCTTCTTCATGAAGATCTCGTATCTGTTCCGTTATTAGACGGGGCTGTGCCCCGAACCCCCCGCGACGGCTTGCGGGGACCCCTTCGCCCCGCCCCGCCGCCGCGGGGGCGCGCACGTGCGCGCCTGGCAAGGCCGATGCAGTGGAACTTTCACCTAGCCCGAGTTTACCGCGCTCACGCAAGATCGCGCACCAGATGGGC
>JADFPE010000057.1 GCA_022562495.1 Acidobacteriota bacterium | reverse complement strand
ATCGGGTCGCGTGTCGCCGCGGAGCGCCGGCTGGGGGCGGCCACGCCGCCGATAGTCCGGACCACGATCCAGGCGTCGCTCGTGGACGTGGGCGGCATCGAGGGCGCCGCCGTCATCGGTGTCGACGCCGGTGGCGTCGGCGAGGCGGCCGGGCTTCGACCGGGTGACGTGATCGTCGGCGTGGCCGGTACGGCGGTGACGGGAGTTTCGGACATCGCCCGTGTGCTGGCCGACGCCGAACCTGGCGGAGAGC
The DNA here is from genome assembly GCA_022562495.1 of Acidobacteriota bacterium. GTDB lineage: Bacteria > Acidobacteriota > Vicinamibacteria > Vicinamibacterales > UBA8438 > NP936. The sequence goes on along the minus strand of JADFPE010000057.1, from coordinate 21,265 downwards.
TGTCACTCGACGTCCGTGCCGAGGATGGCACGGTTCGCGGGACGGCGGTCCAGGTCGCCCTCGTGCCGGACACCATCCCGCTGGCTGACAGCGGTCTCCTCTATAACAGGATCCTGCTGGACTTGCAGGCTCGCGCCGCGCGTGCCGACGACGACCTGACGAGGTCGGCGTCACAGCTCAGCCTGGGCATCGTCCACATGCGTCTCGGAAGCTGGGACCTGGCGATCAGGGCGCTCGAGACGGTCTCCTTGCCTGTCGGGCCGGGTGTGTCTGGCGCGACGATCGCCTATCTGATCGGGCTCTGCCTCACGGAGATTGGGCAGCTGCCCGAGGCGCGCGAGTCGTTTGCCCGGGCGGTCGCCGCGGGTGACGGGACGATGTCGGTCGGCGGGCCGCCGGTCGGGCCGATGGCCCAACGCCAGCTCGACAGCATGCCCTAGCCGCCCGTGGTGAACGTCCCCCTGCATTCGACCGGCGCTGCATCCCGCCTGGCGGCGTTACGCGTCGGACGACTACTGCCGGTATGCTCCTTCCTCGTGCCTTGCTGGGTCCGTGCGCGGCGTCGATGTCGACGCCGACAACCATGCGAACGTATTCTTGATCGGACCCTTACTGCCCCGAGTCCTCCTCCATCAGGTAATCCCAGTGACGGCCGGCCTGTGTGAGGATCGGCGAGAGGTCGCTCGCCAGGAGGTAGCCGTCCTCGACTAGTGCGAGCGCCGCGTCCGAGACCCGGCCGAGATACTCCGCCCGGCTGCGATACCGCTCTTCGATCGACAACCGTGCGTCGCCGCGCTGCTCCCGCTCGGCCCGCGTGCGTGGGAACGGGATGTAGGAGCCCTGCATGCTCGACAGCACATCCACCGGTCCGGATTCCGCCCGGAAGTTGTTCCACCCGGTGTAGGTGGCCAGCGGCACCGCGACCTCGGGCATCATCAGCCCGCCGGTCTCGTTGCCATCTGCATCGACCTGCGGCACCAGGATCGGAAACGCGGACAGCACCTCGGGGGGCTCCACCGTCACGATGCCTCGTGTCCGGAACTCCGGTCCATACACTGCCCGGTAGGCCAGATGCGGCGCCGCCGGCTGGCTCACGCCGGGGATCTCCGGAAACGCCAGATCTTTCGGCAGCACCAGGTCGCCGTCAGCGATGCGAGGGTAGAGGCTGGGCGGCGGCGGGGTGCCGTCGGTGGTCCAGCGGTTCATCGCCAGCAGCAGGCTTCGCAGGAACCAGGAGTAGTCGTTCGGGTTGCTCAGTTGCTGACCGCTCGTCTGCCGCGGGGGAAAGCGGCCGGGTCCGTGCTGTCCGCCGGCGAAGCTGTAGACCCGCACGTTGTCCATGAGCGGACTGTCCGTGGCGCCGTCCAGCGTCGTGTGGATCAGCGAGGCGGCCCGGCCCCAGTACTCGTAGGACGAGTTCGTGTGGAACATCTTGGGCATGTGCGCCGGTGTGATGCCCGCGAGGAGCCCGTCGCGCATGTCGGTGTCGGGGTCGGTCTGTGTCACGTCGGTGAACGGGAAGATGTCGGTGGGGTAGAACGTGTTCAGGAACGGATGTCCGTCCCGGGACGGCTGGGCGAACCGGTGGTTGAAGCTGCCGCGGCCGCCACCGGCCACGTGCGCCATCACGCCGTCGAACGCCTTCCGTTCCGCTTCGTCGGCGTTGAACCCGTGGTAGAGGAAGGTGCGCAGGAACCGTCCGCTCTGCGAGACACCCCACGCGATGGCCCGATCGAGTGCGCCTGCCGGGATCGACAGCTCCGGCGCTGCCGCATACTTGAGATGCGAGATGGTGTCGCGCACCGCGGCCGGTCCCAGCCCGACGAGCGGCGGGTCCTGGGCGACATACACCACGTCGTAGAGCGTGCCCGGCTGGAAGCCACCCTCGAGGTAGACCCGGGTCCGGTCGGCGACGATCGCACCCGAGTCGGTCCGCCGGGCGAACTGCCACTGGTCGCGCGGTACCACGCGGCGCGCTCCGTCGACCGTGTCCCGGACGGTCATGACGTTTGCCGGGTCACCGGGATTCACCACCTCGTAGGGCTGGTGGTTCCGGTCGGCGAGCGACCGGTCGTAGGTGACCTCGCTGACGATGACCTCGCTGCGGACCAGTCCGGTGATCGGGGTGCCGTTGAGGGTGGCGACCGGTGGATACACCCGGACGCGTCCGTCACCGAGCGGCACGTCGAACTGCCATCCCACCCAGAGCAGCGTGAACCCGTGCTCGAGCAGGAACCCGTCGCCCATCTCCGCCTCGCTCAGGGGCGCGCGGCTGCCGCCGGCGTTGTTGTAGTAGCCGAGCATGCCCTTGCCGCCGCGGTTCGACACCTCGTAGAAGAGGGTGCCGTTGCCACGGGAGATGTCCTTCGGTTTGATCAGATAAAAATCGGATCGAAACTCCACCTTGCCGTCCGCGTTGCGCGGCGCATAGTCGATGTCGGTGATGATCCGGTTGGCCGGGTTGTTCGGGTCGACGGCGAAGTAGATGGTTCCGGCGATCCGCTCGTAGGGGCCGGCCAGCCCGTAGGTCTTGCCGTCGGCGACGTCGGAGCGCGAGGTGACCTCAATCCGGACGACCTCGGCGCTGGCCGAGGCGACGACGAGCAGGAGCGACAGCAACAGGGTCGATAGCAGGCGGGTCATGGGGCCTCCTTCCGGACCGCTCCGGAAGCGACGGGTTGCAGATGGGGTCATTATAGCCAGGCTCGGAGGGTGCTGAAGCCAGCGCTCCGGGTTTCCCCCTCTCCGCTGCCGGCCCTGAGCGGAGGACGCGTTGCCGACGGGGGAGAGGGCCGGGGCGAGGGGCACTTGCAGGTTCAAGGTCAGCAACAGACAGGGCCAGATTCTCGACGGAGGACCTGGCCCTGAAACATACTCGCCGACGTCACTCGATCGATCTACTCGTCGTTGTCGGTCAGCGCCTTCCGTCGCTCGAGCTCCGCCTCGTAGTCCGCCTCCTCGAGGTAGGTGACGTCGACCCAGGCATGTGCCATCTCGTCCACGGTGCGGCTGCCGCTGCCGACCCACTGACGCGCGTCGGGGTTGTTGCGGTTGGCCTCGCTGTTGTCATGCCAGGCGGTGATGGCGATCATCGTGCCGGCCGGCAGGATCGGCGCGACCGCTTCGTCGTAGACGTAGTTGATGTGCCAGTTCCACTGGAAATTATCGACGTAGCTCAGCAACTCGCGCCGGCCGTCCGGGTAGATCGCCTCCATCGACATCGCCTTGCCGCGCATGTGCATGTGCGGCTGGAAGTTCTCGAGCCGGGCCGGCGCTCTGAGCACGGTGAAGCCCTGGGTGGTCTTGATCTCGCCGGGGGGGATGTCGATCCCGCCGTTCGTGGCCCGCATCATGTGCAGGATTGTTCGATGCTCCGGTTTCTGACCCTTCGGATAGAAGTACACACCCAGCTCGACCACGTCGTCGGCGACCTCCTCACCGACCGGGTGGTAGTGGATGTTCCAGCGGATCTGCGAGTCCGGCAGCATCAGTTTGCCGGCGTCATCCGGGAAGATCTCGCCCACTTTGCCGACCGCCCACTCCATGAACGTGCCGGGGCCGATGTCGTCATCGTCGTCCGGGTTCGCGGCGCTCGCTGCCAGTCCGATGACGCCATCCTCCTCCTGGATGAGACCGGCGATGGCGTGATGGACCACCCTGCGGCCGCCGGGGAACGAGGGCTTCGTCTCGATCGCCTTGACCCAGCGCTCCTCGGTCAGCCCGGTGTCGACGGTTGACTGCCACCACTTGTCCTGCCCGTCGGCCGGGACCGTGAACGGCTCCGACGGCACGATCAGCTCCGGTTGGCCGAACTGCTCGGCGAGGACCCAGGCGGTCGGGTCAGGCCACTGGACCGGCGGTGGCAGGTCGGCCCGATCGCCCAGCGGGGCGCCGCCATCCACCCATTTCACGATGGTGTCGATCTGCTCCTGTGACAGCGACCGGTCGTTCTTGAACTGGCGGATGCCGACCGTGGTGTCGATGTGCCACGGGGGCATCTCGCGCGCGACCACCCTGGCCTTGATCGCGCGCGCCCACGGCCGCACGTCCTGATAGGTCAGCAACGACATCGGCGCGATCGAGTTCGGCTGATGACAGACCTGACACTTCTGCTGGAGAATCGACGCCACGTCGGTGGCGAATGTCGGCTGGTAGTCTGCTTCGGCCTCGGCCGCCCTGGCCGAGCCGGACACCGTGAGCACCGCCGCCAGCGCCAGCACCCCGATCGCTGGGAGCCGCCGCCGAGCTACATGCGTTCTGCCTGTCATGTCCTTACTCCTTAGTTGTTCAGCCGGTGATGCGCATCCGTCTGCGCGTCACCACCACTCACATTCGTCACCACCGCTCACTCGCTGACGTTCACCCGCAGAAACGCGTTGGTCCAGCAACACTGCGAGCCACCGCCGCTGGACCGGTCGTTGGCGAGGACCCGCAGCAGATACTCGCCCGGTTCCGTGAAGGTGACGGTCGTTTCGGCCCGTCCGTCGCCGTTCTCCATGATCTCGAGCTCCTCGTCCGCGAAGGTCGCCTCTCCTGGACCCTGGTGCAGGTGCCACGTCAACGTGACGAGCGGGGGCGGCCCGTCGTCGTCGCTTTTGTCGCGCTGCCGTCGTCGTCGGCTGATGCCGTCGTCGGTCGCCCAGACCACCAGTGGCAGCGGCGTGCCGACGGTGGCCGTCAGCGGTCCCTCCGGTGGGTTACCCGGTCCGGTGTACTCCGGGCCGTTCTCGGCGAACTTGACGCGAGGTGGCGTGTCGCCGCCGGCCCCACCTCCCAGCGCGTCGAGCATCCAGTCGCGATGCATGTGGCCCGGAATCGTCTGCGTGTCGCCGCGGAAGCTGAGGGTCCAGTGCACCTCCTTGTCACCGAAATCGGCCGGGACGACCACGGTGAACACCCCGCGCTGGCGGCGGGAGTCGAAGACGGTCGGCTGGCCACGGTCCGGGCCACCGGGTTCGACCCGGTTGTCCGCCCCGATCGGAATTTCGATGATCTCTTCGGAATTGCGGTTGAAATAGCCCCACGAGAGACTGAACGTGCCATCCGGGTTCTCGTACCACCCTTCGTAGACCGGGGTGATCGTTTGCCCGCTGGTCCGCACCGGCGCCAGGGGAAGCTGCCCTGCAGCCAGCAGGCTCCAGCTTGCCACCACGATCACACCGGCGACGGTGATGACTGCGGGTTGCCTTTGCATCGTCACTCCTTGGACTGCAATCGTATCCATAAAGGATACCGGGAATCAGGGGCAAGTCAATCCGCCGTCGCCGGTCGAGACGCGGCGTCTCGCGACCGGCAACGGCGTGACGGCCGCGCATATCGGTCAATACTTGAGGGAGGAGCAATGGGGCCAGGTGGGACGCAGCGTCGGCCGAATGCTACCGCAATTGCGAACGGGGCCACGAAGTGGCTATGCTCACGGAACATCACAAGGAGTGAACGCATGAAACTCGGCACACTGTGGCAAGGACGTTGCTGGCGCCGCCCGACCTTGGTCGTCACGCTGGTCGTAGCACTAGCGGTCGCGTTATTGGCTCCGGCGCGTGCGGGCGCGCAGGACGAGGGATACACGTGGGTCGGCACCTGGGCGACGGCCCCGGTCGTGCTGCCGCCGTCGCAGGACGGAGCCCCGCAGGGGCTGGGACCTGGACCGGTGCGGATCCAGAACCAGACGGTGCGGCAGATCGTGCGCACGAGCATCGGAGGCTCCGCCGTGCGTGTGGCGGTGACGAACTTCTTCGGCACGCGGCCGCTCGACGTCGGAGCGGCGCATGTCGCCGTGCGGGTGGACGGCGCCAACATTGACGCCGGGACCGCTCGACCGCTGCGTTTCGGCGGCCAACCGACGGTGACGGTCGAGCCTGGCGCGATGGTAGTGAGCGACCCGGTCGAGCTGGGCGTGCCGGCCTTGGCTGACCTGGCCATCGATCTCTATCTGACGGGCGACTCGTCGGCGGATGCCGCCGGCGCCACCTACCACGCAGCCGGTTTGACCACCAGCTACCTGTCGACGACGGGTGACCACACCGGCGCCGCCGAGTTCCCGGTCGAGCGGACCTTCCAGTCCTGGTTCTATCTGTCGCGGGTCGAGGTGCTGGCTCCGGAGGGGAGTCCGGTCATCGTGACGCTTGGCGATTCGATTACCGACGGGACGGCATCGACGCCCGATACCAACAGCCGGTGGCCCGACTTTCTCGCGCGGCGGCTGGTGGCCCGTGCGGGGAACACGCCGCCGGCGGTGCTCAACGTCGGCATCGCCGGGAACCGGGTGCTGAGCGACAACGCCGGTCTCGCGATGTTCCGCCAAAACACGGACGGCCCCGCACCGCCACCGCCGAATCCCAATGCCCAGTTCGGGCCGAGCGCGCTGTCACGGTTCGACCGCGAGGTGCTGGAGCAACCGGGGGTCACGCACGTCATCGTGCTCGAGTCGATCAACGACATCGGGATGGCGTTCGAGTCGGAGTCGCCCACCGTCGAGGAGCTCATCGCGGGGCACACAACGCTTGTCGAGCGCGCGCACGCGCGAGGACTGCAGATCTACGGCGGAACGCTCACCCCGTTTGACGGGGCGTTCTATTTCCGCGACGCGGGCGAGACGAAACGGCAGGCGTTCAACGCGTGGCTGCGCACCTCGGGCGTCTACGATGCCGTGATCGACTTCGACGCCGCGGTGCGCGACCCGGCGCAGCCGAGCAAGTTCCAGGAGGCGTATCACTCCGGTGACTGGCTGCACCCGAGCGACGAGGGGTATCGTGTGATGGCTCAGGCGATCGACCTCGCGCTGTTCGACGAACGGTAGCGCACGACGGCGAGCGTGCTCGAGAGGAGGCAGGAGACAGGAGAAGCTCGAGGGCTTCGCCGGCGTCTGATCACTCTTCTGAGGGGACAGGGGGTTCAGGCGCGACGGCGGCGCCACACGGGACATCGAGCGCGCCTACAACGACTTCTGGTGGGACTACGGAAACAGCCTGACCGGCGACAATCGCTCGTCGCTCATCGTCGATCCCCCGGACGGACGGATTCCGCCGATGACGCCCGAGGCGCACGCACGCCGCCAGGCTCGACGGGCGGCCGGCCGCCCGGTCAGAGAGCGCGTCGTGATCGGTTCGCCGGCGCATGGTCCCGAGGACGTCGGGCTCTCAGAGCGCTGCATGCTGGGGTTCAATTCGGGTCCCCCGATGCTGCCGTGCGCGTACAACAACAACGTGCAGCTGTTCCAGACAGCCGACCACGTGGTGATCTTGAACGAGATGATCCACGAGGTGCGTGTGGTGTCGCGGGTCGAGGTGCTGGCTCCGGAGGGAATACGCCAGTGGATGGGCGATTCACGCGGCCGGTGGGACGGCGACACGCTGGTGGTGGAGAGCCGGAATTACACCGGCAAGACCGGGAGCTTCTACACCATCGCCGGCGCCTTCGGGTCGGGCGAGACGCTACACCTCGTCGAGCGGTTCACGCGGATCGACGCCGACACGCTGCGCTACGAGTTCACCATCGACGACCCGACGACCTTCACGCGGCCGTTCACCGCGGCGATCTCGATGAAGCACAGCGATGCGCCGCTGTTCGAGTACGCCTGCAACGAAGGCAATTACGGCATGACGAACCTGCTGACCGGAGCCCGCGCGGTGGAGGCGCAGGCCGGCAAGTAGGTCCGGGTCACCCGTACAAGGCAACGGGAGCCAATCAAGACTCCCGGTGCGTCACCCGCCTGGATTGAGTCAGATGCTGGCTACGCCCTCCGGTTCCCTTCTGTCTCCTGCCTCCTGACTCCTGATGGGCCGTCGACCTCAATCCGGCCAGACCACGCCTTGGTTCTGGGTCGTCACCGGGCCCATCCCCTTGTAGACGAACTTCTGCAGCCGTTTCCCCTCGTAGGTCTCGGTCGTGTAGATGTTCCCCTGCGAGTCCACCGTGATGCTGTGCGCACCGAAGAACTGGCCCGGCTGGCGGCCGCCGTCGCCGAAGCTCGTCAGGTGCTCGAGCTTCTCGCGGTCGATGATGTGGACGCGCTGGTTCACGCCGTCCGTCAAGTACATATAGCTCTGGTTCGGGTCGCTCGAGAACGCGAGGTCCCACGCCGCGCCGGACCCGGTCGTGTTCGGCAGCACGAACATCTCGTCGACGAACGTCCCGTCCTTCTGAAACACCTGGATCCGGTCGTGGGCGCGGTCGCACACGTAGACGAGCCCGCTGTTTGACACTTCTGCGCAGTGGACCGGGCTGCTGAACTGCTGGAGCGGCGGGCCATCCGGGTTGTAGCGCTGGGAGTAGCTGTCGTCCGGTTCGTTGCCGTACGCGCCCCAGAACCGCTTGACTTCGCCGGTGTCGGCGTCGACCACCGCCACCCGCTTGTTGCCGTAGCCGTCGGCGAAATACATCTCGTTCGCCTCCGCGTCGAACGAGATCTTGGCGATGCGGCCGAAGCTGTCGAGACTCAGACTGTCGGGGTCGCGACCGGCCACGCCGACCTGCAGCAGGAACTCGCCGCCCCGGGTGAACTTGAGCGCGTGCGAGTCTCCCCCGCCGTTCCCGCCGATCCAGACGTTGTCCATGTGGTCGACGGTGATACCGTGGTTCGACACGGGCCAGTCGTAGCCGTCTCCCGGACCGCCCCAGCTGCCGACGAGGTTCCCCTCCGGGTCGAACTCGAGGACGGGCGGCGCCGGGGCGCAGCAGTCCTCGGCGGTCGGCGGGTCGCCCAGGGCCGGAATCTCGTTCGCGGCCAGCGTCGATTGACGGTGGATGATCCAGATGTGGTCCCGCGCATCCGCATCCACGCCGATCGTCGAGCCCAGCAGCCAGTGGTTGGGCAACGGCTTGGGCCAGAGCGGATCGACCTCGAACATCGGGGCCTGCACGCCGCCGGTGTCGGCCGACGCCTCGGGTGCCGGCGCCTCGGCCGGATCCTCCATGGCGTCCGAGCCGCCGCTGCAGGCCACGGCGAGGGCGAGCGTTGCCGCCACTGCCAGCAGACCGAATCTCTTCAGGATCGACATCGTCACCCTCCTTGCCGAACTGTGTGCGCAACGTTCAGGTGGCTCATTATATGCCTCAACAGATGCCTCGACGGAAATACTCGGCGTCCCACAGCTTGTTCTCGCACCCTCTGGGTGAGGGCCGGGGAGAGGGCCACGGGCACTCTCTCTCTAGATCGTGGTGATCGGCATGACGCAGATGGCGCCGATACACCGCTACGCAGCGGTGGCACGGGACTCGAGGTCTGTCGGGGCTGGCACGGCGAACGGCCCTGCTGGGCCGTACTACAAACTTTGGTACGATAGCCAGCTGATGCCGTCCCTGTCGCCACGTTCACGCGCTGTCTCGTCGGCCCGCCTGATGAGGATGTCGGCCGCCGTGCCCCTCCTGTTCCTCATGGGGACCGCCGCCTGCGGACCAGAGGCGCCGGTCGAGCGTGCGCCCGAACCATCGGCGGCACGCACGGCACCCATGCCGGCCGATGCCGGTACCGCGCAGGTCGTCGGCACGGCGCCGCCGGCGCATGGCGCGGTCAGGTCGGTCATCCTGCTCGATCCTCACGCCGACATCGAGGTGCCGCTGCCCAGCGAGGTTCCGGTCATGGACCAGTACGGCCGCATGTTCTATCCGCTCTTTCTCGTGGTGCGGAAGGGGCAGACTGTGCGGTTTACCAACAGCGAGGACGATTTGCACACCGTCCACGTGAAGGACAGCGCCGGCGAATCGGTGTTCAACATCGCCACGTTATTCGGCTCCAGCTATGAGTTCACGTTCGACCGCGCGGACTCGTACGACGTGGAGTGCAACACCCACACCGAGATGGCGGCCGACATCCTGGTCGTCTCCAGCCCCTACGCCGTGCTGGCGGACAGCGACGGCGTCTTCGCCATGTCGGACGTGATTCCGGGCACCTACACCGTGACGATGCTGAACGGCGAGGACCGGCGCGAACAGGAGATTGACATCGTGGCCGGTCGGAACGAGCTCGATCTGACCGGGCTGTGACGGCGGCCCTGACCGGCTTTGCTACCACGGCCGGCCGATGGGCGACCAGCGTCGAGGACCCTGCTGCCGGACCGGCGCGGGGCAGGGGCACGGTTACGAGCCGGGCACCCGCGCCAGGTCCACGAGCTCGAGTTCGCCGAACCGCCTGAAGTCCGACAGGTTGTCCGTGACCAGGCGGGTCAGCCCGTGTTCCTGCATCGTCGCGACGACGTTCGCATCGTGGAGCTGTTTGCCCAGGCACTTCGCTGCCTGGGCAATTCGCAGCAGACGTTCGGCGACGCCTCGGTTCTCCTCGAGAATCGTGCTGCGCTCGACGATCGCCTCGGCGTTCCGCACCGCCAGCCGCGTCGACAGGCCCAGTCCGTTCATGTCGATCGGGCGGGTACAGACCGCCAGGAACTCACGCACTATTTGACCGCTCACGCACAACTCGATCCCTTTGTTGGGCAGCACATTCAAGACGTGGAGCGCTTGTGGGTTGAGCGAGCGCTTGCGGTCAACAGCACTCAGCAGCACATTGGTGTCGCAGAAGAGCCGCTCACCGGCCGCCATCGTCATAGATATCCTCACGCGTCCACGTCTGCTCGTTCCCGATGTCCACGTGGTAAAGCCGAATGGGCGGGTACCCCGCGTCCGGGGGCGATGCCTGCGCGGCATCGCTGAGAATCGCTCGGACTTCGCCCTGAACGGACCGGTGGTGCGCCTTGGCCCTGCGCTTCAGCGCCTGCACGGTTTCTTCGGGAAGATCACGGACATGGATTCCAGCCATGGCACCATTATGCCACCATATCGAAATGATAGCGTCGTGTGCACTGGCTAGTCCCGGCCGCCGACGGCGACTCGTCTCATCGCACCGTGCCCTGGAAATACGTGGGGAGGTCCGGTTTGGTGTCGCGCAGGATTTCCACCACGGCGCGCCGGTCGTCCAGTGTGAGACGCGTGTAGCGATCTGCCGTAGCCTGTCCGGAGAGCACCTCCCACATGCGCCGATACACTGCATCCTTCGCCCGCTCGGGCAGGGCGTCGAACGCGTCGGTATAGATGAGGAAGCTGCACGGGTAGCGCAGCAACCGACCGTCGAGGTCGAGCTGGTGCAGCGAGCGGTCTCGTCTGTCGAACGGGCCCTGGGCCGAGAACAGCTCCCCGAATCCCGAGGTGCTGCGGATGCCGGGCGGGAGCGGCGCCTCGTCCACGAACAGGAGATAGTCGACGAACTCGACCGCCGTGTCCTCGATGCCCGCCGCCGCCACGCTGTCGGGCGGTTGGCCAGCGCGCGTGTCCTCGTAGTCGGCCACGCGGGTTTCCCAGCCCATCCGCACCAGCAGGTTGGTCATGTGGGTCCGATGCTCCAGCACCAGTAACGCCACGAGGTCGCTGTAGGGCGTGGGGTAGCCGGTCAGATCGAACAGCCCCTCGAGCGTGTCGAGCGCCGGGGCGGGGTCTAGGCTGGCGCCCGGCACGTACTCGATCGGATCGGTCGTGTTGCCCAGGTGCCGCACTGACGGCGGCGCGCCGGTCACGTACCAGCTGCCCCAGCGCTCCGCTAGTGGGCTCCGGTGGTCAGTGACCCACCCGACCGCATACGCGTTCGGGTCGTCCGGCATCGGCAGCGTGCTGAAGGTGAGGAGCCCGGGCACCGCGAGGGTGTCCCAGGCCAGGTGGCAGGCCAGACACTGGTCGTTGCGCCGGATCTCCGGCCGGTCGGTCGGCGTCTGGTCGATCGAGAAGAACAGGACACCTTGCGTGGGGTCGAGCGATGCCACCTCCAGCACCTCGCCGCCCCGTACCCAGCCGACCGCCACCGTGTCGTTGAAGTAAATTGCGCGCGGGTTCTCCGGGTTGATCCGGTGTGCCTGGAAACTCGTTTTCGAGAACACGGTCAGCTGCGACTCGACCGGCACGTCGAGCGCCTCGAGGACCGCATGCAGATAGCCGGTGGTGGGCTCGAAGGCGAGCACGACCTCGCCTGCCTGGACCGCCCGGCCCAGGGCCGTGACCACGTCGTGCCGAGGACCGTCGGAGTACCGGATGGCAGGATGGTCGCGCGACTCGCGGAAAACGCCGCCCCGCTGACCGGTGAGCGTCGTTGTAGCCAGCACCGCCAGCAACACGATCGCCGCGCCGCACAGCCAGGTTCTCACAGGTATGCGCCTCCCGTGTCCAAGAGTACCTCGATGTCGGTGATCTTCGTCACTGTCGTTGCCCATGTGGCGCAGGCCTTCAGGCCTGCGAGGCACGGCTGAAGCCATGCCCCACGGATGTCTACGCTAGACACTCGGTACGAACGCGAGGAACCGCCGGGGGTTGTCGCGCTGGACCGCCTGCAGCACCGATTCGTCGACGCCCGCGTCGCGCAACAACGGCGCGAACACCGTGATCGAGTTGCCGTAGCCGGGTCGCTCTTCCGACCGCCGCCCGGTGAAGTCGGAGGAGATCAGCAGCCTGTCGGCGTGCCCAGCCTCGAGGAACGCCATGATGGTCGCCACCTTCTGCGGGTCGTCCACGCGACCGCCGGTCACGCGGTCGAAGCCGACGAACGCGCCCCGCTCGGCGATGCGGATCAGGATGCTCGCCGACGGGTCGTCGAGACAGCACGCATGCCCGATCACGATATGGTCCGGGCTGACCCCCACCGATTCGAGCACGTCGAGCTGGGTGAGCCCGGCGTCCGGCCGCACGTTCTCACCGGTGCCATAGGCGTTGTGCGTGAAGATCGGGAGGCCGGTGGAGAGGTGCGCCTTGCCGACGGCGCGAAACACCTTCAGCTCCGCCGCGGTCATCTCGGCCGCGTTCGAGTTCTGGCCGATCTCGCCGAACGCGCCAAGCTGGTCCCGGGCGGCTTCCGCGGCGAGGTCCTCGGCGATCTGGTCCTCGCTGGTGGTCGCGATCTCGGGCGGATAGAACCGCTGCATGTAATACCCGCCGGCCGCGACGACATGCACGTCGGTCTCTGTGGCCACACGTCGGATGGCGTCGAGGTCGCGACCCATGTCCGGGTGTCCGCCGTCGACGATGCAGCCGACCCCCTCGGCCGCCGCCGTCCTGATCTCCCGGATGACGGTGTCGACGTCATCGGTCGCCGACGGCCGGTCCGCCGACAGTCGGATCGACAGGTGCTCGTGAAACAGCGTGACCCCGGTGATGGCGTCCGGGGTGATGTCCCCCAGCACGGTGCGGATGATCGCGTCGCTCGGCAGACCGGCCAGCGTCGCGACGGGCGGTGCGGTCGGCTGTGCCGCGAGCGGCGCCGGCGGCTGGTCGGCGCCGCCGCAGGCGGCCACCGCCCCGAGCGCGGCCGCGCCCCCGAGCAACTGCATCACTTCGCGACGGCTGTAGCGACTGGTCCGGTCATCTCGTGGCATCTGTTCCTCTCCCCGATCCTGAATCGTGACGCACGGCGAGGCGAAGCCTGGCCGCTCAGGCTTCCTCCTGTCTCCTGTCTCCTGTCTCCTTGGTCCGTCCATCGTCATTCCACCGTCCAGAGCGTGACGGTCGACTCGTCTTTGATGAACAGCCGGTTTCCCGAGATGGTCGGTTGTGCCCATGTGGCGCTGTCCGAGACCTCGTAACGGGTCACCTGGGTGAAACCGGTGCGGTTCGTACGCGCCACGATCAGGTCACCATCGTTGTTCAGCATGAACAGCAGGTCGCCCGCCATGATCACGGCCGAATTGGTTGCCTCGCGACCTTCGGTCCGCCAGAGCGTCGCGCCGCTGCCGGCATCGAGCGCGAAGAACTGTCCGCTGTTCAGATGCGACAGACCGAACACGGTGTCGCCAGCGAGGACCGGATTGCTCATGAACATCGAGACCTCGTCAGTCGTCCAGATGGTCTCGGTCGTCCACTGCCCGTTCTGCCGACGCGGCCGGAACTTGGTGACCCCCAGGTTGTGACCGGTCACGATCACCGCATCCCCGTCCAGGATCGGGGTGATCGCGTTGTTCGTGGACCGGGAGACGAACGCTCGCTCCCAGAGCAGCTCGCCGCTGTCGGCCGCGACGCCGACGATGTGCGCTTGGGTGACCGTCACGATCTGCCGCACGCCGTCGAGCTCGGCCACCATCGGCGAGGCGTACGCCGGTCCGTCGCCGTCCCAGCGCCAGACCACGTCGCCGCTGTCGGCGTCGAAGGCGGTCAGCGCCCCGTCGTTGTGTCCACCCACATGGAAGATGACGTGTCCGTTGTCGGCCACCGGGGAGAGCGCGGTGCCATACAGAGGTTCCACCGACGACGCCGGCTTCTGCCAGATCAGGGCGCCGTCGGCGGCGTCGAACGCCGAGACGACGCCGCTGATGCCGAGGGTGAAGAGCTTGCCGTCGTAGAACAGCGGTGTCGACTTCGGCCCGGGACCGTGGCGCCCGGTGCCCGGGTTGTTGGTGTAGGGGGCGGTGTAGGGGGTGCGCCAGACGACCTCTCCGCTCGTAGCGTCGAGCGCCATCAGCACCTCGTCGGTGTCCTGCCGGCCGAAGGCGTAGACCCGGTCGCCAACCAGGATCGGCGTGGCGTAGCCGAGCCCCGTTTCCACTTGCCACTGCCGTGTCAGCCGGGTCGGCCACGCGGCCGGCTCGATGAACGCCGCCGCCGCGCCGTCCCGGTGTGCGCCGCGCCACTGCGGGTAGTCGAGTGGCCCCTCCTGTGGGGTGGCGACCCCGGTTGCGCCGAGAAGCATCGTCAGGGTCAGCCACGCCGTGTGCCCAGGTCGCATGTGTGTCTCCTCTCACGCGGATGATGTTCAGCGCATCAGCCGCTTGATCAACTGGATCTGGCCCGCGTGATACAGATCGTGGGCGGCCACGCCCCGGACCAGCCACCCGACTGTGTCCTGACCGCGCCCGACCGGTGTCGCCAGGTCGCGGTCCTCCAGGCGTGTGATCGCATCGCACAGCATCCGGTGTTCGCGGGTCAGCAACGCCACAGTGTCCCGCCAGGTCGCCTGTGTGGCCGTCCTCGGAGCGGGGAAGAAGTTGCTCCCTGGTAGCGTGAAGCTGCCACGCTTCTCGCCGGTCAACCGGCGCCGCACGGCATACTTCCAGTAGGCCGCGTGCGTGACGATCTCCCAGATGTTGTGACGCTCGCGGCCCGGTCGCCACACGGTCTGCGTGGGGGACACCCCCCGCAGGGCGCCTCGCAGATTGGTGCCGTGCCACGACCGCCGGTCGAAACCCTCGTCGACCAGGGCACGCAACACGGCGACCGCGGGGCCCGATCCCGCCGCTCCGGCGCGGTCCACTCGTCGTGCCACCATGATCGCTGTGGCCCGATTCTACCTCTCGCCGCGCTCGCTATACACTACACGCGGAGATGTCTAGCCCCCGCGTCGCGGTCCTGTAAGACAAGCTTCTGCGAGCGATGCTGCGCCGTCTTCGCTCGTCGGTGTGCGGCGCAGCTTCGCTCGCAGCCCGCGGTCGAGCTCCCAATGATGGAACAATCCTCGAGGCTCCCACACATCCTGTTCGGGCTGCTCCTGGCGCTGTGCGTCGTCTTGGCGTTGGCGTTCATCATCGAGGAAGTGCCGTTCGAGGATGTGCCGTCGGCGACCGACGGCGAGGTGGCACGGCTCTACACCGGCCACGGCACGGCCCATGGCCGGTTCCCGTCGATGGACCACGGTGGCGCAGGTCTCGAGCGACACACGCCGATTCTCTGGCTCGCCTGGAGTTTCGGGCTGTTGCAGATCGCGCTCATCCTGGGCTGTCTGGCGCTCGGCGTGAAGCATCTCGAACGGGTCTGGGCACCGCTGGTCGCCTGCGGCGTCTTCTTCATGGTCATCTTCACGATGATGGTGGTCACGTATCGGGGCTATCTGGACGAGGTCGCGCATCCCCTGTTCTTCTCGCTTCCCGCACCGACGGCGTGGTTTCTCTATGGGTTCTGGCCGGGTGAGTTCCTCGTCGTGACGTTGTTCGTCCTGGTGTTCAGTCGGTCGATCGTGACCCGCGCGGACCTGGAGCGGTTTCGCGAGGTCGTGGTGGCTCATCGTCGTCGCCACGCGGGTGACCCCTGATGGACGACTCCCGCTCACTCGTGATCTTTGCCTTCGTCGTCGCCTACCTGGCGATGTGTGTCGGTGTCGGCGTCTGGGCGCTCCGCCGGACCACGTCCACACGCGATTTCTTCATGGCGGGGCGCGATCTCGGCATCCTCGTCACCGGTCTCGCCGTGTTTTCGAGCACGATGAGCGGCTTCGGCTTCGTGGGCGGGCCGGGGCTCGTTTACCGCATGGGGCTGAGCTCGGCATGGATGACGGTTGTCAGCCCCCTGGGCTTCTGTTGTGTGTTCTATCTGCTGGGGACCCGGCTGCGGATGGTGGCGGAGCTCCGCGACACGATCTCGCTCCCGGACGCGGTGGCAGCGCGCTATCGGAGCGAGCGCACGAGGCTGCTCACGGCGATTGCCATCCTGCTCGGGGTCGTCGGCTATCTGGGCACCCAGATTCTGGCGATGGCGACGGTCCTCCGGGACGTGCTCAACAATGTGTCGTTCATCCCCGAGGTCTCGCTGGTGACCTGCATGGCGATCGCCTGTGCCGTGCTGGTGTTCTACTGCGTGACCGGTGGCATCCTCGCGTCGGTGTATACCGACCTGGTGCAGGGCGCCGTCATGATTGTGGCCGCGGTGTGTGTGTGCTTCGCGGCGCTGAGCGCCGTCGACGGGGGGCTGACCGGCATCGTCACCACGATCATGGAGGACGACCCCGAGGCGATCACGCCGTGGGGCACGCTGGGCATGATGGGGTCGCTGTCCTGGTTCGTCGTGTTCGTGCTCGGCGCCTCAGGGCAGCCTCATGTCATCACCAAGCTGATGATGAACAAGCGGGTCGAGGATGCCCGGCACATCCTGCCGGTCAGCGCCGGCGGCTACATGCTGTGCTCGCTGCTCTGGCTCAGCATTGGCCTGGCGATGCGGGCGCTCGTCATCCAGGGTGGGCATCCGGAGCTGGCCAACCCGGACGACGCAGCGCCCCAGTTCCTGCAGTTCCACGCCGGTCCGCTGCTGGCCGGTGTGGTGTTCGCCGGGCTCTTCGCCGCCATCATGTCGACCGCCGACAGCTTCCTGAATCTCGGGGCCGCCGCCTTGGTGCACGACATCCCGAAGGCGCTGTATGGCCGGTCACTGTCGAACGAGCTCTTCTGGGCGCGGGTCGCGACTGTGTTTCTCGCGGTCGGGTCGGCCGTGTTCGTGCTCTACTCGCGACAGGACCTGGTGGCCCTGCTCGGTGCCTTCGGCTGGGGCACCTTCGCGGCCGCCCTGGTCCCGACTGTCGCCATCGGCTTCAACTGGAAGCGGGCCACCGCGACTGCCGCCAACGTCGCGATCGTGACCAGTCTGGTGGTCAACTTCGGGATCGAGCTGTTCGGTCTGGCGGTCCCGTATGGCATCAACGGCGGGTTCGTCGCGTTGTTGCTGTCGATGACGCTGTTCTTCGGGATCTCATTGGCCTCACCGCCCCCGGTCCTGGACCCCGACATCGAAGCGGTGATGGATCTCTAGCAGGCTGCTCCAAGGTGTCAGCCCGCACGGTAGACATCAGACGTCAGACGTCAGAAGGTAGAAGTCAGAAGAACACCGGACGGCTTCGCCGACATGGTTTCAAGTAACAGAGGCGCGCGGCCGATGCCGTGGCGAACAGCGAGTGGTTGCCCCGGGCTGCACGCTCGTTCGAGGTCCCCGGCTGGATCTCGTCGATCATCATGGATGCTTTGATGATCGTCGGTCCGCACGAACGTGTCGAGCGGCGGGAACAGCAGCACATCGGCGCTCGGCACGAACGTGAACCCGCGCTCGAGGCTCCAGAGTGGGCGACGTCATCGGCGGCCAGCGACGGCTGCGCCACGCGACTGTCGCCTACCAGTTGATCGTGGTGTGAGAGGTGGCTTTGCCACCCAGGGCAATCACGTGCTCGGTGGGCGAGCTGATGCGCACGATGTAGTCGTAGTTGCCGGTGCCGACATCGCGTTCGGGGTCCGGCTCCGTCGATGCAAACGTCTTGACCAGCACCACGAACCGCTCCCCGAGCGCGCGCGCGGTGTCGGGTGGCGTATCGGCCGGCACGACCAGCGACAAGACGACGGTTCGGCCGTGCTGGTGGACGCCGGCGTCGAGCACGTGGCCGTCGGCCCGCGCGCCGACGAGCGCGCGTGTTTCCTCGCTCTCGGTCAAGATCGGGTGTTGCGGCGCGTCGTCGTCGTCGTGACCGAAGAGCCAGCCCCCGATGGCCTTGATTGCCTTCATGGCATAGGGCAGCCCCAGCGAGAACGCCGAGACGGTTGCTATGCCGAGCACGTCGCTCGACACCGCCTCGTTCATCCCACGCGCTGTCATGACGTGCATCATGTCCCGATGGGTGGGTGGCCCGAGCTGTCTGCCGGGTCCGTCGATGACACCGAACAGATCCAGCCCCCCGACGAAGTCGAGCCCGGGCAGCAGCTGGATGGCCCGACGCCGGTCCACGAGCGACCCGTCGTCAACGATGTCGAGGCCGTCGAGGCCGCTGGGCGTGGTGTGTCCCTCGAACGCCAGCGCGCGCCGGATCCGTGCGAGTGATGCCGCCGACGGCGCCGCAGCGGTGCTCGGTGCCTCGACGGCTTCGTCCGGTGGTTGGGTTTGGGCCGAGCTGGGCCCGGGCACGGCGCTCGCGAGAAGGATGACGAGACCGCAGAGGCGCCAACGCGAGGCGCGGCGCCGTCGCGGCTCACTGCCGGCGGACGCTCGCGTGACACCGAGTGGCGCAGCCATGTAGTGTAAGTCTGATAATACACCCGTCCCGCCGCCGTACATCCAGCCTGGTGGGCTTGGCGGCAGGTGACGAGGGTGAAAGGAGGCGGACGCTGGCGAAGCCCTCCGGCTTTCTCCTGCCTCCTGTCTTCCGACTCCTTACGGCAAATCTCTAGGAGGCCCCATGACGTTCGTTGCCGAGCTGGAACCGGTCGCGCTGTGGCGGCATTTCGACGCGATTCTCACGATTCCCCGCGCCTCGAAGGACGAGGGCCGGATGCGCAGCCATGTCGTGACGGTGGCCGACAGTCACGGGCTGGCGCATCAGGGCGATGCCGCCGGCAATCTGTTGGTGCGCAAACCGGCCACACCGGGGCACGAGGGTGCCGCGGTCACCATCCTGCAGTCGCACCTCGATATGGTGCAGGAGAAGAACGCCGACGTCGACTTCGACTTCACCACCGACGCGATTGTCCCGCGTCGGGACGGTGACTACCTCAACGCCACCGGCACGACCCTGGGCTCGGACAACGGGATCGGTGTGGCGACGATGCTGGCCGTGATGGGGGAAACCGACTTCGCCCATGGGCCGCTGGAGCTGCTGTTCACCATCGACGAGGAAACCGGGTTGACCGGCGCGGCGCGGCTCGACGCCGGCATGCTGTGCGGGCGCCAGCTCATCAACCTGGACTCGGAGGAGGATGGGATCGTGTACGTGGGATGCGCGGGTGGGGGCGACACGCAGCTCACGGTGGAGCTGGGCACCGAGCCGGCGCCGGCCGATGGCGTGGCGTTGTCGATCGGGCTGACCGGCCTCAAGGGCGGGCACTCGGGGTGCGACATTCATCTCCAGCGTGGCAATGCGGTGAAGTTGCTCGGCAGAGCTCTGTGGGCGGCGTATCTGGACGGCAGGTTCCGTCTGACCAGATTCGACGGTGGCAGCGCGCACAACGCGATTCCTCGCGAGGCGTTCGCGACGGTGGTGGTGGTGGCGGCGGAGGGCCGGACCGCGCTGATGGCCGCGATCGAGCAGGAGATCGAAACGATTCGTGCCGAATACGGGCCGGCCGACCCCAGCATGCAGCTGGCGGTGAATGACACACCCGCGCCCGAGGCGGTGTGGGACCAGGCGACGACCGAGCGGGTCCTCTTGCTCGTCAACGCCCTGCCGCACGGCGTCGAGGCGATGAGTTACGACATCCCCGAGCTGGTCGAGACCAGCGTGAACCTGGCGACCGTCAAGCAGGTCAACGGGGCGCTCCGCGTCGGGCTGAGCAGCCGGTCCTCGATCGACTCCGCGTTGGTGGCGTTGCGCCGTCAGGTGCGCGCGGTCGGGTTGCTCGCGGGGGCGGGGGTCGAGGAGGACGTGGCGTATCCGGGGTGGAAGCCGGACCTGGAGTCCAGGCTGCTCGAGATCGTGAAGGCGGTGCACCGTCGGGAGATGGGAACCGAGCCGGAGGTCAAGGCGATCCATGCCGGGCTCGAATGCGGGATTCTGGGGAAGAAGATTCCGGGCATCGACATGATCTCGTTCGGGCCGCAAATCGAGTACCCGCACTCGCCGGATGAGCGGGTGCACGTGGCGTCGGTCGGTCGGTTCTACAAGCTCGTGGCCGCCACGTTGACGGAACTGGCGTGATCAACTGGACGAGGGTCGCTCCTCAGGGTACGATGGCTGTTCAAACTGCAGTGGCCGCGAAGGCCTTGACAGCGTGCAAGGAGGCACCATGCGAATCAGTCTTGTAGCGGTGGCGTTGCTCTTGTTGACACTTCCGGTGCTCGGGCAGGACGGCGGCGTGATGATGGACGGCTGGCAGGCCCGGCTCGACAGCGCCCGCGCCGACGTCAACGACCTTCACTTCCGGGCGATGGGGAGTGGGTTCCACGTCACCACCGGTCCCCACGCCATCTTCTGGAACCCCAGCAACACGGGGTCGGGCACCTACACCCTCAGCGCGAGCTTCACCCAGACCGAGGCCTCGTCGCACCCGAACTCGTTCGGGCTGTTCTTCGGCGGCCAGGATCTCGATGGCGACGGGCAGCGCTACATCTACTTCCTGATTCGGGAAGACGGGCAGTTCCTGATCAAGAAGCGGATGGGCGCCGACACCGAGGATCTGACGAGCGGCTGGGCCGCCCACAGCGCCGTCAACGCCCTCGAGGACGGGCGAATGAGCAATACCCTCTCGGTCGAGGTGGGCGCGAGCAACGTGCGGTTCCTGTCGAACGGCACCGAGGTGGCGAGCCTGCCGAAGGCGGAGCTCGACGTCGACGGCGTCGCCGGTGTCCGCTTCAGCCACCAGCTCGACGTGCACGTCAGCGACTTCATGGTCGGCTAACACCGCCAAGCCCGAAGCTCGCGGTGGGCTGACCATGTGAACCATGTGGCGCAGGCCTTCCGGCCCGCGAGGCAAGGCTGTCCGCCTACGCTGAAGCTACGGCGAGATCTCGCCGTAGGTCGCATGCGGCACGGGCGACCGGAGGCGGACGTCCTTGCCCCGCCGCGCCCGCCAGCGAGACTGGCGTCAGCGCGGGGACGGAACACCGGTTCCGTCCCCGGCACATT
>JADFPE010000294.1 GCA_022562495.1 Acidobacteriota bacterium | reverse complement strand
GCGGCGCAACGCGAGAACGCGTTCGCGGCGCCGGCCGAGACCACGGCCGAGGTTGACGCGCTGTCGTCCCTCGACCAGCAGCGGCTCGAGCTGGCCGCGGTGACCGCACCCCGAGACCAGACGGCGCCGGCGGCCGCCTCCGAACGCCGCTCGGTCAACACGCCACTCGCGTCCTCGACGCCACTGGTGGCCTTTCGCGCGCGGGCCGTCAACGATGCGACGCTCACGATCATCAACTCCCCTGCTCGTGCCGCCGTCTGGCGCATCGCCCCGAACGGCGCCATCGAGCACTCGAGGGACGGCGGCTCGACCTGGATCGTGCAACTGGCCGACCCTGGCGCCGCCTTGACCGCTGGCTCCGCGCCCTCCGACATGGTCTGCTGGCTGGTCGGGCGGGCGGGCGCGGTCCTCCGGACCTCGGACGGCACGACCTGGGCGCGCCTCCCGGCGCCCGCACCCGATGACCTGGTCCACGTCGAGGCGGTGGACGCCCAGACCGCCACCGTCACGACGGCCGGCGGCGTCAGCTTCCACACCGCCGACGGGGGCCAGACCTGGGCGACCCCCTAGCAGCCCTCCCCGCAAGAAATCCCGCCGGCCCCGTTCAAAGAGCAGTAGGCCAGAAACCCAGGAGGAAAACATGGCACTTTCTGCTTCGCATCGTCTCGTTCTCGGAACGCTCGTGGCCGGCGGGCTCCTGCTTTCTCCGTTCGCCTCCAACACCCCCACGAGCGAGCCGGCCGTCTCGACCGTCGACGCCAGCGAGGCTGCCGCGGGTGAGGGTCTCCAGTCCAGCGCCACGCTCGACGAGCAGGTCGACCTGGCGCTGACGATCTACAACTCGAACATCGCCCTCGTGCGCGACGTCCGCGAGCTGATACTCCCGGAGGGACCGTTCGACCTGAGCTTCGTCGACATCGCCGCGACCATCAACCCGGCGACGGTGCACTTCCGGTCCCTCACGCAGCCCGACCTGCTGAGCGTTCTCGAGCAGAACTACGAGTACGACCTGCTGGATCCGCAGAAGCTGCTGCAGAAGTTCGTGGGCCGTGAGGTGACGCTCGTGCGCTACCGACAGGACGCCGGCACCACGGTCACCGAGGAGGTGCGCGCGCGGCTGCTCGCCCTCAACAACGGCCCGGTCTGGCAGATCGGCAACGACATCGTGACCGGCCTGCATGCGGATCACATCCGCTTTCCGGAGCTGCCCGAGAACCTCTACAGCCGGCCGACGATGGTCTGGGCGCTCGACAACGCCGGCGCGGCCGCGCACCGGGTTGAGGTAGCCTATCTTGCGACCAATCTGTCGTGGAACGCCGACTACGTGCTGACCGTCGGGCGGGATAACACCGTGGCCGATCTCGACGGCTGGGTGACGCTCACCAACAACAGCGGCACGACATTCAACAACGCCCGGCTGCAACTGGTGGCGGGCGACCTCCATCGGATCCAGCAGCGCTACCGCCGGAACGAGCTCGACGTTGCGCGGGCCGTGGCGACGATGGCGGAGGACGCGCAGTTCGTCGAGGAGGCCTTTTCCGAATATCACCTCTACACGCTCGGGCGGCGCACCTCGGTGCGCAACAACGAGACCAAGCAGGTGAGCCTGCTGAACGGTACCGGCGTGCCGGTCGAGAAGCGGTTCGTCGTCGATGGCCAGCAGTTCTACTACCGGAACCCGCAGTCGCCCGGTTCGCCGCTTACCGACCCGGTGAAGGTCTACTTCCGGTTCGCCAACGAGGCAGACGCCGGGCTCGGCATGCCGCTCCCGGCCGGCAACGTCCGCGTCTACCAGGCCGACGGCAGCGGCAACATCCAGTTCGTCGGTGAGGACCGGATCGGTCACACGCCGACGAACGAGACGCTGAACGTCCGGATCGGCACCGCGTTCGACGTCGTCGCCGAGCGGACGCAGACCGACTTCCGCCGTGTCAGCAGCCTCGTGCACGAGGTGGCGTTCGAGATCACCCTCCGCAACCACAAGGACCAGGCGATCGTGGTCGAGGTGAATGAGCCGATCGGCGGCGACTGGGTGATGCTGGAGGCCTCGCACGACTGGACCCAGACCTCGGCATGGGCCGCGCGGTTCGACGTGCCGGTCGGGGCCGGCGGCGAGACCACGCTGCGGTATCGCGTGCGCGTTCGCTGGTAGGATCGGCCGCTACGTGGGCTCGTCAACCGCCAAGGCACGGTCGATGCGCTGCGGCGAGCGCTCGAGATGTTGCGAAAGCCCAGAACGTCAGGGTGCCGCGGAAGGAGGGTCTCCGCGGCACCCAGAGCTGGTTGGTGTCTGGCATCTCCGCGTGAATGCGAACAAGCGCCTCACTTCTGCTTGCTATGAACTGCGCATCAGAGACCGTGACCTCACGTGGCGGGTTATGTCCGCTCGGATATCTGTCATCGCTGGCGCCTCTCTCTCGCAGGAACTTCCTGAGCGTCCAGCCTAAAGCAACGCCTGCCGACGCCATGAGACCAGAAGTCCTCGCTCACGTCTTGGGCTCGGCCGGCCGAATCACGAGCATCAGCTGACGTACGTGCAAAGCTCGCGCACAGCTCGTAGGTCGCCGCGTCCAGCACGCGGAGCTCGTAGGCCTGCGCAGTGCCGGGATCGCGAGCGCTGAGACTGACCCCTGACTCGCTCCCGAGGTCCCCGAGCGACGAGGGGAGGCGGCCGTGCCGCGTCCAGTAGAGATCCACCGCGCGTGTGATGCCACGCAGATCTGCCACCCGTCGCTCGTCCAGCCGTCGGGCGCGCTCCTCACTCGGCGGACCGAGCACGATGAGGCCGCCCACCACAGCGACGACGACCGCCCCGATGGCCAGACCGATGAAGATAGTCGTGCCGGCCGGCATCTTCATGCCTGGCCCTCTTCTTCTTCCAGCCGGAGGTCCCGCACGTAGTACCCGAAGACCGCGCCCACGATGACGCCGATCGTGGACACTTTGAGCACGAAGCGCGCAGTCAGCTCACCGCCGAGCAGGCTGTACACGAGACTCGTCACGTCGCCGACCAGCACGCCGGCCGCAACGAACAAGGTGAGATACGTCAACCATCGGCGGACCTTCGACGCGCGCTTGCTCGGGTCCAGCCGGGTTTCCCGGCCGGTCAACCGGGCGACATACAGGAAGACGGGAAACGCCACGACGAGGGAAGACACGGACCACCGGATGGCCTGACGGACGGCCGCCGCGACAGCCGCTGGTGCCGCGGGATCGGGAAAGGCTTGGTTGATGAACTGAAACAAGAGTCTGCCCAGGCTGAACGCGCTGACGTAGAGCGTGCTGAAGAGCACCAGATACAGGAACGCCTCGCGAGCCGACAGATACGGTCTTGGTCTGGGGACGGGAATCGGGAACTCGATCTCGGCAAACCCCCCGAGCGCGCTGTGTACCTGTTCGCGGGGCCAGCCGGCCTCCAGCAGGACCCGCTGAATCTCCGCGCGTGAGAGACCGCGTGCCAGACCGTCCCCTACGAAATCCTGTAGCTCGTGCGCGATTGCCATGCTCGTCCCTCGTATCCGCATGGTGCGACGGATTAGAGCCGCCGGTCCCACGGATGAGCCTCCCAGTGTCAATAAAGTACTACCTAGCCGTTGACGCGGTGGTGACTTGTGGACGTGTTCAGCAAGAAGACCGCCACGACGCCCGGCTCGGTCATCACTGACTGCAAGCGGCGGCTGCGGGTCTTCCGGCGACTGACCCTATCGACAGGAGACGGACCTTCTCCTCTCTGAACTCTTCAGTCTTGGGGCTGATCGCCGGGATGTCGCGCGGTTTCTCACTGGCCACTCTCGAAGTCATGCAGCCTAACGTGACGCTTGAGCCGCGCGGCGAGGCCAGAATATACACGGTCTCGCCGCGCCGGCTCCAAGCGATGGTTAGCCCGTTGATTTCTGAGCGTTAGGAGGATTGCCGTGTTCCGTCAAGTATTCTCGGAGTGCCTGGTTCACGGTTGCCGAGTCCTGAAACACGCTGGCAAGGTCTGGCTCCAGGAGTACAACATTCGTCCCTCGCTCGTACTGCTCGTGGTACTTCCCTCGCACCCCTCCCCGAAGGTCGTACTCCGGCCGCATTTCATCTCCGCCGCTTTCCTCAACCGGATTCGTCTTGATAGGCATGGCGTTCTGCTGGAGTCGCTCCCCGAGCGCCGATCAGGCGGACTCGGTCGTTTCGGTCGGTGTGCCAGACAATAACGACCCGCTGTCGATCCGAGCGGCCCGTCGTCAAGAACCGCTTCTCGTCTTCTGAGTGATCCGGATCGTCGACGGTCACAGCCAAAGGGTCCCCGAAGACCGTCGACGCCTCGGCGAACGACACTCGGTGCGTGAGCTGGTTCTTCCCATCCTTCTCCGGATCCCATTCGAACTGCATCCGAGTCGAGTATATTCATGATCAGTACAGCCTGGCACGAGTCTTGTCCCAGTCAACCGTTTTCAGCATACCCGACACCGCGGGTAGATGCCGTTCGTGATCTTCAGTCAGTCCTTTCGTTGGCCGAACGTTGTGTAGGTGGACAGCGCCAATCCGCCTGACCTGCACGCGGCACGCCCACGAGCCGTCCCCCCAGAGGTCATACAATTGGTGACCATTCTGCATTCTGCCCGCGTTCTGTACCTCGGTCAAGTGCCTTCGGTACATACGTTTACTGGATTCGTCCGGGTCGCTATCCGTGGATTGGCGCGAGCGCCATAACCACGGGATTCCGTGCCTATGTGGCAGGCGCCAATTGCAGGAGAACGATGTTACCTGCGGTTGACGCCAGGCACCGCTAGAGGTGGCGGGATCGCCGGCTGACAGCGGTGTCGA
>JADFPE010000056.1 GCA_022562495.1 Acidobacteriota bacterium | reverse complement strand
AATCCCCCAATTTGCTCCCTCGTCGCGCCTTGCCAGCCGGGCGCCTCGCCACCCTCGGTGCGTTACCGTAATTATGACCGGGGCCACTTAGGTGCCGTCGAAAAACGCCCTCAGACGCCGGCTGCGCAAGGGGTGTCGCAGCTTGCGCAGCGCCTTGACCTCAATCTGGCGGATCCGCTCGCGTGTGACCGCGAAGTTCTGTCCGACTTCCTCCAGCGTGTGCTCGCTTCCATCTCCCACGCCGAACCGCATTTTGATCACCTTCTCCTCGCGTGGCGTCAAGGTTCTCAACACGTTCTCGGTCTGCTCCTTGAGGTTGAGGTTGATCATGGCGTCGGCCGGCGAGATCTCGTGCCGGTCCTCGATGAAATCGCCGAGATGGCTGTCTTCTTCCTCCCCGATCGGCGTCTCGAGTGAGATCGGCTGCTGGGCGACCTTGCGCACACTTTGCACCTTGGCCACCGGGATGTCCATCCGCCTCGCGATCTCCTCCGACGTCGGTTCGCGGCCCAGCTCTTGCACGAGCGCGCGCGACGTCCGGACGACCTTGTTGATCATCTCGATCATGTGGACCGGGACCCGGATCGTCCGGGCCTGGTCGGCGATCGCGCGGGTGATCGCCTGGCGGATCCACCAGGTGGCGTAGGTCGAGAATTTGTAGCCGCGGCGATACTCGAACTTGTCGGTCGCCCTCATCAAGCCGATGTTCCCCTCTTGAATCAGGTCGAGAAACTGCAGCCCGCGGCTGGTGTATTTCTTCGCCATCGAGACCACGAGGCGGAGGTTCGCCTCGACGAGCTCCTTCTTGGCGACGTCGGCCAGCATCTCGCCCCGCAGGATGGTGTCGAGCGTGCGCTCCAGCGCAGCCTCCGGCAGTTCCAGCTCGGTTGTCCGGCTTCGGAGCAGGGCACCGAGCTCACGCTGCCGCCGCCGGGTACGCCGCTGCTCTTCCTGCTTGATTCGCGCTCGGGCCTTGGTCTTCACCTGGCGCTCGAGGTGCTCGATTTCTCGCCGAATGCGCTGCACACCCTCGGCGACCTCTTTGATGCTGTCGACGAAACGCCGCTTCACCGGCTCGGTGAAGTCGATGCCCCGGACCAGCCGTGACAGTGTGACCCGGGCACGCAGCAGATTGCGGTAGTTTCGTCGATAGCGCTTCTTCTCGCGCTTGGGAATCGTCCCGACCTTTTTCTCGCGACGCACCACGTCCAGACGGGTCTTCCGGATCGCTTCGATCTGCGCCATCATCTCCCGGCCGCGGCGATCGATCCGCTCTTCTGTGACCTCGTCGTCGTGGAAGACCACCAGCTCCCGGATCGTGCGGTCACCGCTTTTCAGCTGCTCGCCCATCCGGACGACCGCCTTCGCCATGGTCGGTGTCCGCGAGATCGCCTTGAGGACCGACAGCTTCCCTCGCTCGATCCGCTTGGCGATTTCGACCTCGCCCTCGCGGGTCAGCAGGGGCACCGTCCCCATCTCGCGCAGATACATCCGGACCGGGTCGTTGGTCTTGTCGATCGCGCTCGGCGTCAGATCCAGCTCGATCTCGTCCCGGCCTTCACTACGCCGGTCGAGCAGCGTGTGCTCCCGAAATTTCTGTTCCGAGTCGACCACCTCGATTCCGGCGTTGCCGAAGGCGACGAACAGGTCGTCCAGTGCCTCGGACGTCGTGAAGTCGGGTGGGAGCAGCTCGTTCACCTCGTCATAGAGCAGGTACCCCTTCTCCTTGCCGATCTCAATGAGCTGCCGTACTTCGTCGTACTTTTCTTCGAGCGACAACAGCGTGCCTCCTCGGTGGGTCATACGCTTGGTCCAGTTGTGACGCGCGGAGTATGTCACTCTCGCCGACCGCAGGAGAGCTTGCTGCAGGACACGCGCCTCGCACGGACCAGAACAGTCATCCCATGACAGCGACGCAACGGATCTGTTGTTCGGGAGTGCGAGTCGGACGAGCATCGTCGGTCGATGACTCCGAGGACTCCACCGTCACCCTTCATTATGACCGATCGCCGTCGAGACGGAGGCCGAGTCGGGTCGAAGGCCGGCTCGCCCGACGGGGTGCTACACGCCGGCGGTACCGCCCACGGCCACCTGGCTCCCGACATGGCGCTCTGGCTTCCCCTGGGAATCGTCGCCCTCGTTGTTGCCAAAAACTCGATCGGGCCGTAACGGTTTCGGAAGGGGGGCGTCGGTTACCTCAGAATCACGCGTGTCAGGCGGCTGGCCGGTAGTCGACCTTCAACATCCCACCCAGCCGCTGTCGAGAGCTGATCGGGTCATACGGTCGTCCCGGGGCGGGTGGCGGTAGAATCAGCCGGCGCGGCTCGCAGCCCTGTTTGTTCAAGAGCTTGCGGAAGAACCGTGTGGCCGCCCACCGATTGCGCCGCGACTGCACCAGGATGTCGAGCACGTCGCCGTCCTCGTCCACGGCACGCCACAAATATTGCTGTCGCCCCTGAATCTTGACGAACAGTTCGTCCAGATGCCAGGTGTCGCCCTGGCGGCCCCGGCCCTGCCGCAACCGCCGAGCGTATAGTCAAACCCAAACGTGCGACACCACTGCCGAATTGCCTCATACGTGACGATCACACCGCGTTCGACGAGGAGATCTGCGACATCTCGGAAACTCAGGCCGAAACAGTGGTCGAGCCAGACGGCGTGACTGATGATTTCAGGGGGACATCGGTATCCGCGATCGCTGAAGGGTGGCTCGTCATCGGGCGACTCTGCCACGTGCGGCTCAACTTGACAACGCCGTTTGGCGTGCTCGTCTCTTACCTTGGCCGAATAGTTGCGCACAAACTTCTAGAGCGAGGGGGCCCTCCGTCACGCCGAGTTCTTGATCAGGCGACGACGGCTGGTCTGCTGCCGCCGATTCCGGCGACCATTCGGTGCCTCGCTCGGACTCAGTTTCGGCTGCCAGAAACAGCCGATGATCCGCCGATCTTTCGTCTCGTCTTCAGATACATGTTCGAGGTGGGACGTGCGAGCCGAAGTGTGCGTTTTATTCATCTTCGCAACCTGACCAGGGGCACCACGGTTGTCGGCTTTGTGTGGTTCATAGCGCTCGTTACGTTGGTGATCAGTGGCGGCGTGTCCCTGCCTTGGTAGGCGCTGCGATGAGCTCGCTAGTACTGACTTTGTTGGCAGAACGCGTTAGGAAGGCCTACAACAAAGACATCGCTGAAGAGGTGCGGGTTGCTTACGACGTGCACCTTTGTGAAGCGGGGAGGGTTGCCGAGAAGGAATCGTCAAGTTGATGAGTAGCTGACAGCGTAGCCTGACGAAGCCTGTCCGCCACGAATGGTCGATTTCGTCCTGGCTTGAATTTTTGGCGGCATAGAGAGGAATCGGCGACAAGAGACCCCGTATGTTGCACGAAGGTGGCCGAGGCCAGGCTCTCGCCGCAGGACGGTCAAACATGGACCGCGCTGGACACGCCGTGGTCCGACACACCATCTTCGACCCAATTGATTCGACGGGCATCGGCCTTCTCGCGAGCTGCCAGTGGATCTCCTGTCCGGTGGGTCCCGCCTCGTAACAGACCCGAGGTAGTTGCCCTGAGCTGCTGTTGCGCTCGACGGAGCTAAAGTGCCTGTTCGGTTCATGTTACGAGCGTCGAGCAAGCCTCAGGGGTGCATCGTGGCGACCAGCATGACGCAGACAAGAAGGCGGGAGTGGTCCGGCGATGGTCTCCCTACGTGATGTCGTCCTGGCTGACGACCTGCAGCAGTCGAGTCGCGCCACGTCGCAGACGGGCGTCGCGGGTCAGCAGCGGCACGGCGAGCAGACGCGCCAGGGCGACGTATTCGGCGTCGTAGGTCTTGGCCCATCCAAGGTCGACGGCAATGCGGATCGCTTCGACATAGAGTTGGCGTGGGGAGCGCTTCTGAATGGGGCCGCCGACGATGCGTGCCAGCGCGGTGTCTCTGAGCGCCGGGCTGATCTCGCCACGCAAGTGCATTTCTCGCAACACCGAGGTGCATTCCGACCACAACAGCGCCGGCGCGAGAAGCGTGTCCGCCGCGATGCCAGGGAAGCCCTCGTCAGATGCGGCGGCATACAGGGCCGCGCTGGCGTCGATGACGAGGGCGTCGACACTCATCGAGTCTGTCTCGAACGCCGAAGCGCGGCGACGAAGTTGGGCATGGTCTCGCCGGTGGTCGTCCGCTCCGCTCGTCGACGCGGGATCACCGTGGCCTGGCCCAGGTCTGCCAGCGCCGCTTCGTCGATGAAGTGTTGCGTGCCCACCTTGCGCGACCGCAGCTTGCCTTCGCGGATCCAGCGTCGGACGGTCTCAGGGTTCTTGCCGGTTCGCTTGGCGGCTTCGGGCACCGTGATCATATGTTGTAGTATACGACAACTGTTGATCTGGTCGGGCGTGGTGTTGCGCCGTTCGTCCGGGACTCCCTACCGTATAGACACAGTGCCGGGTCACCCCTCCAGGCGGAACTGCACCGCCTCGGCCATGTGCTCCACCGCGATCCGCTCTGCGCCGGCGAGATCGGCGATCGTCCGTGCCACCTTCATCAGCCGATGGCAGCTTCGCGCGGACAGATGGAACCGGCGGCTGGCGGCGTCGAGGACCCGCAGGCCGGCCGGGTCGAGGACGCAATGACGCGCCAGTGCGCGCTCGTCGAGCTGGGCATTCAGGCGCTCGCCGGCTGACCGGCTCCGCGCGACCTGGCGCTCACGAGCCGCGGCCACTCGCCGCCGTACGAACGCCGACGACTCGCCGGGCGCCGCCTCGATCAATGTCTTGAAGGGGACGGCCGGCACACTCACCGAGAGGTCGATCCGGTCTCGGAGCGGACCTGACAGGCGACCCCGATAGCGATCGATCTGCTGCGGCGTGCACCGACACGCTCGCGACGGGTCCCCGCGGTACCCGCACGGGCAGGGGTTCATCGTCGCGACGAGCATGAACCGGGCGGGGAAGACGGCGGTGCGGGCGGCGCGCGCGATCCGGATCGTGCCTTCCTCGAGCGGTTGTCGCAGCCCATCGAGCACGTGGCGGGCGAATTCTGCGGTCTCGTCGAGGAGGAGCACACCGTTGTGTGCAAGCGTGATTTCGCCGGGCCGTGGGACGGCGCCGCCGCCGACAAGCGCCACATCGGAGGCGGTGTGATGCGGGGCCCGGAAGGGTGGGGCGGTCAAGAGACCCGCGCCCGCAGGCAGGAGCCCAGCGACCGAGTGGATGGCGGTCACCTCGAGTGCTTCCTCGAAGGTGAGCGGCGGCAGGATGCCGGGCAGACGCCGGGCCATCATGCTCTTGCCCCCGCCGGGTGGGCCGACGAAGAGGAGGTTGTGGCCGCCGCCGGCAGCGATCTCGATCGCACGTCTGGCGATCGCCTGGCCGCGCACATCCGAGAGATCGAGAGCGACGGCGCAGGCGGCCGCGGGGAGCGGCTCGGGCGAGGTGGGTCTGGGGCGACGTCCCGTCAGGATGGCCACGGTCTCCTCGAGTGAGGTGACCGGGACCACGTCGATCCCCGTGACGATCGCCGCCTCCCCCGCGTTGGCGCGGGGGAGGATGACGCAGCCCACACCATCGCGACGCGCCCTGGCCGAGATCGGGAGCGCGCCCCGCACCGACCGGACCGCACCGTCGAGCGAGAGCTCGCCCAGAATGACGACGTCGTCGATTTGACGGGTGGGAATGAGACCGGTCGCTGCCAGCACGCCGAGTGCGATCGGGAGGTCGAAGGACGAGCCCACCTTGCGGATGTCGGCGGGGGAGAGGTTGACCGTCACATGGCGCCGCGGGAACTCGAAGCCGGAGTTCCGGATGGCGCTCTGCACGCGGTCGCGGCTCTCACGCACGCTGGCATCCGGCAGCCCCACCATGGTGATCGCGGGCAGCCCACCGTCCGAGACATCGACCTCGACACTGACCGGGTACGCCTCGACCCCAAAAATCGCGGCGGTTCGCAGGATGGCCAGCACGGGACACGACTGGTGCAAACAGCCGGCCGCCGCCGACACCGGCGAAACGTGGCACCAACGGGGCGGGTGTGGCGGAATTCACCAGGGACGCGGGGCCGGGCGATCGCAGGAACGGCCACGCGACGCCTGGTCCGCCTGCGGTGCTGGCGGCGGCCCTCATCCCTCAGGGCCTTCTTGCGATGGTGTGTGTGGGCCGCGGCCCCAAGACTGGCCGTGCTACCGGGGGCGCTCGGCCTGGACGAAGATGCGGTGCTGTTCGCCCACGTCACGTGCAGCCGGGGTGACGATCGTCCGGTCGTCCACGACGATGCGCCGGTCCGCTTTCACGGCCTGACGCACATCGTCCTCGCACACGAAGTCGACCGGAGTCTCGACCGGTGCCGGTGGTGGCGAAGGCGGAGGCACGGCGGGTGCGCGGGGTGGGGCGCCGGCGAACGCGGCGTCCGGGTGTCGCGGTGTCGTCGCTGTCGCGTTCTCCTGTGGCGCCGGTGACGATGACGCGATGCCGCGGGAGGCGAGGAACGTCTCGATCCGTCGTGCCAGGAGCTTCGGGTCGAGTCCGCCGGAGACCGGTGTCACCGGCGCGTCGGGCAGCGGTGGTGCGGCTGGCGGTGTCGGCTCCGGGTGCGCCGACCGGCTGACGGGACGCACCTCATAGGCCAGGCGTTTGATGTTCAGCAGGTGCCGCGGCGTGATGTTGTCCGAGGTGATGTTCCCGCCGTAGCCGCCGCACCCGAGCGTCATCGAGGGGTCCAATCCTGTCGTCATCCCGATCGCCCCGAACGTCGTCGGGGTGTTTACCACGATCCGGAACGCCGGTTTGCGGAGTCCGAACTCGAGGATGATCTGCTCGTCCCGCGAATGAATCGACATGGTGTGCCCCATGCCGCCGTAGCGCAGGATCTCCTTGCAGCGTTCGCACGCGGCTCGCCAGTCGGGGACCACATAGAAAGACAGTACCGGACACAGCTTCTCGATCGACAGCGGATGCTCCCGCCCCACACCGTCGAGCGACGCGATCAGCACACGCGTGTCGGGCGGGGCGTCGATCCCGACCCGTCCGGCGATCTCCAGCGCCGTCTTGCCAACGAGCGTCGGGTTGGGGAGCCGTTCCGGGGTGACGAGCTCGGCCGCCAGCCGGTCTGCATCGCGGGCGTGCAGGAAGTAGCCGCCTTGATGCTCGAACTCCCGCCGTACCTCGCCGGAGACCGCGTCGTCCACGACCACGGAGTTCTCGGATGAGCACAGCAGGCCGTTGTCGAACGTTTTGCCGGTGATGATGTCGGCGACCGCTTTGGACAGGTCGGCCGTGCGCTCGATGTAAGCCGGTGCGTTGCCCGGGCCGACCCCGTAGGCTGGCTTGCCGGCGCTGTAGGCGGCCCGTACGAGAGCGAGGCCCCCGGTCGCGAGCACGACCGCCACCTCGCGGCAGTGCATCAGCTCCTGGGTGCCCTCGAGTGTGACCGTGGTCATCCAGTTGATTGCGCCCTCCGGGGCACCCGCTCCGAGGGCCGCCTCGGTCATCACCTCTGCCACGCGGCCGATCGACCGGACCGCCGACGGGTGGGGACTCAGGACGATGGCGCAGCGTGCCTTCAGGCAGATGAGAATTTTGTAAATCGCTGTGGAGGTTGGATTGGTAGACGGCACGACCGCTGCGACGACGCCGAAGGGCTCGGCGATCTCGACCACGCGCTCTCTGTCGAGCCGCCGGATCACGCCGACCGTGCGCATGGGCCGGATGAAGCGATAAATGGTCTCGGCCGCGAACAGGTTCTTCCGGACCTTGTCCGCCTCGTTGCCGTACCCGGTCTCCTCGACCGCCATCCGTGCGAACGGCATCGCCTGCTCGGCGGCGACGGCCGCCATCGCGTCCACGATCCGGTCGACTTGGTCCTGGGTCAACTCGGCGAGGCGCGTCTGGGCGGCCTGCGCGCGCCGCGCGAGGGTGCGGGCGTCCCGAATCGAATCGAGGTCCCGATGGGTCGATGCGTCGGGTTCGGCCATGGATCACGAAGCGCCCTGTCGAGCGGGGCGAGACATCTCCCACGGGTGACGTCGTGACAGAGGGAGCTGTCTACCGCCCAGCGTCGCGGGACGGCAAGCAACGCGTCAGCCAGCGAGGCTGTGCTCCGTCGTCTCTCGTCGGTGTGAGGTGCAGCGTCGCGAGCAGCCCGTGATCAACTTGCGGCTGCATTCGACCGGCGCCGCATCCGGCAAGGATGGCGGTACGCTGCTCGCTCACCAGGGTCGACGACGGCCGGCATGCTCCCCCCGTCACGCCTGGTACTGGCCGGACTCGGTCCACCCTCAGGACCGGTCTCGGTGCGTCGCGGGACGTTCACCTCGGACTGCTGGGAGAGCATCGGCGACAGGGTCTGGCAAGGGGCGGTGCCTCGTGCACGCGTCTACTTCGCGTTCTTGTCCCTCGGCAGGATCTTCTCGACCTCGCCGTGGGGACGCGGGATGACGTGCACCGACACCAGCTCGCCCACGCGGCGCGCCGCCGCTGCGCCTGCATCGGTGGCCGCCTTCACGGCGCCGACATCACCTCGAACGAAGACCGTCACATACCCCGCGCCGATGTACTCTTTGCCGACCAGCAACACGTTCGCCGCCTTCACCATGGCGTCGGCTGCTTCGATCGATCCGATCAGACCCTTGGTCTCCACCATCCCGAGCGCTTCGAGGGACATCTATGTTCTCCGAGACTGTGCGGTCGATACGGACGGCCCGATCAGCGGTGTTGCTGGAGGCATATCATGGCCGTCGCACGGGTCGCGACGGTCACATGGTCACGTCGGGCCAGGACAAGACAGCGGCGGAAATGTAGCATAATGCAGCACATGCAGCAACTGCGCTTCGAGATCCGGCTGTCCATGATGTTACGTGCCGCGTGTCCCATCGCCGCCCGTACCGCGTTGCTGATTTGCTGTCTGACGTCGCCGTTCGGCGCCGTCGGTTGTGGCCTGCGCGACTCGGCCTCGCCGGTCGCCACGCCGGCTGTTGGGCTGAATCGCACGCGTGTCCCGCTGGGCGGTCCGCTGCAAATGACCTACCGGTTCACCGTCGCCGAGGATGCATCCGGGTTCACCGACGACTATCGCGTGTTCGTGCATTTTCTGGACGTCGACGGAGCGTTGATGTTCAGCGACGACCACGCGCCGCCGACGCCGACCACGAGCTGGCGGCAGGGTCAGGAGATTACCTACGAGCGCCGGATGATCATACCGGTGTATCCCTACGTCGGAGAGGTCACGGTCGCGGTCGGTCTGTACTCGCCCGTCATGGGCGATCGGCTGGCCTTGGCCGGCGAGCACCTGGGTCAGCGGGCGTATCGGGTGGCCACCCTGGACATGGCGCCGCAGTCCGAGAGCGGGTTCCTCGTGTTCGAGGACGGTTGGTACCCGGCCGAGTCGCTGCCCGAGGCGCCCGACCGTGAGTGGCAGTGGACCACAGGTCGGGCGACCATCTCGTTCCGTAATCCCCGGGCCGACTCGACGCTGTATCTCGAAGTGAAGGGGCGACCGGAGCTGTTCGACATCCCGCAGGTACTGACACTCGCGATCGATGACACCGTGATCGAGACGCTCGAGATGGCGTCTGACGAGTCCACCTACCACGCTATTGCTGTGCCCGCCCGCAGTTTCGGTGCCGCCGACACTGTGGCATTGACCCTGAACATCGACCGGACCTTCGTGCCGTCGGCCGTCACCAACGGGGAGAATCCCGACCAGCGGGAACTTGGCGTCCAGGTGTTCTACGCCTTCCTCGAGCTTGATTAGGGCACAAGGGGTAACTCGCTGCACCTCTCTCACGAGACGTACCTGAAGGCGGAAGCCCGCGTCGGCGGCGCGTGGGTCAGCACCCACAATCGTCGACACAGGTTCAGCCGATAGGGAATATATGGGGCAGGGACATCAACGTCAGCGGCGATGGACAGTACCGGGTCGGTGTGGTCGGATTTTGCGGGGCCGGGCGCGTCCGTGCTACCCTCGGAAGATGGCATCTGCGTCGAGAGCCGCTCGTCTCGCGCTCCTGATCTCGTTCCTCGTCGTCCGACCGACCGCCGCCCCAGCGTCGGCGGAGCTCGTGCTCTTGACCACCGGACGGACGCTCGCGGTGAGCGGTCACGCGTTCGAGGGTGACAGGGTGGTGCTCTATCTGCGCAACGGGGGGGAGATTGTCTGCGACCGGTCTCTGATCGTGCGGATCGAGCCGGACGCGGCACCGGCGCCACCGGTCCCGGTGGTGGTCGAGTTGGCGCCACTGCCCGCGCGGCCCTTCGCCGAGATCATCGACGCGGTCTCGGTGCGCCACGGGGTGAACCCGGCCCTGGTCTATGCGCTCATCGAGGTGGAGTCGGCCTACCGGCCGGCGGCCCGATCGCCCAAGGGGGCGATGGGGCTGATGCAGTTGATGCCGGCCACGGCACAGCAATACGCGGTCACCGATCCCTTCGACCCGACGGCCAACATCGAGGCGGGGACCAGGCACCTCCGGTCGCTGCTCGATCGCTACGATATCGATGCTGCGCTGGCGGCCTACAACGCCGGGGAGGGTCCCGTGCGCAAGTTCGGCGGGGTGCCCCCCTATCCCGAGACCCGCCGCTACGTCGCCAAGATTCTCGAACTGGTCGGCGCCGCCCAAAACGAGTAGCGGCGCTGCCGCGCCTCCGCTGCCCATCACACATCCGTCCTCGTGAGGCGGGGGACACGCCGGCGTCCGGTGCGATGACGATGGAGTTCAGCTGCAGACTCGGCACCGAGAGCGGACAGGTGATCGAGGAGGTCCATGTCGCCGACAGCGAGGGCAAGCTCCGTCAGGAGCTGGAGGCCAAGGGGCTCTGCATCCTCTCGCTCAAGCGTCGAGGCGCGCTCGGCTGGCCCGGGCTCTCGCTGCCGAAGCGCCGTCACATCAAGACACGCGAATTTTTGGTGTTCAACCAGGAGCTGGCCACCTTGCTGCGGGCCGGCTTACCGCTCGTGCAGTCGCTCGATATCCTACGTCAACGTGTGGACGATCCGGGCCTGAAAGCGGTGCTCGCCGACGTGCACGACCGGGTCCGCGCGGGCGCGGCGCTCTCGGAGGCGTTCGAGGCGCAGGGGAACCTCATTCCGGGCATGTACACCGCCTCGCTGCTGGCGGGGGAGAAGAGCGGCGGGCTCGAAGACGTGATCCGGCGGTATGTCGCCTACGTGAAGGTGATCGCCTCGGTGAAGCGCAAGACCGTGTCCGCGATGGTTTATCCGGTCATTCTCCTGACCCTGTCGACCATCGTGGTGGGAATCATCATCCTGCGTGTCGTACCGGAGTTCGAAGGGTTCTACCGGGGATTCGGGGCGGAGCTGCCGCTCGCGACTCGGGTGATCGTCGCCGTCTCCAGGTTCCTCCGAAGCTACCTGCTGTTCCTCGTGCTGGGTGTCGGCGGGGCGGTCGTCGGCGGCTGGTACTGGCTGCGACAACCGGGCCGCGGGGCGATGCTGGACAGGCTGATGCTCCGGGTGCCGCTGGTCGGCACGATCGCCGGGCGGTTCGCCACGTCGCAGCTCACGCGCACGCTGGCGACACTGCTCGGTGGTGGGATTCCCCTCGTCAACGCCCTCGATGTCGCGTCGCGCGCGCTGGGGAACCGTTTCTTCGCCGACCAGCTGACGCTGGTCGGACAGCGGGTGCGCGAAGGCGAGTCCCTGTCTGCGGCGCTGGCCGAACGCGGGGTGTTTCCGGCGGTCGCGCTCAAGATGGTCGAGGTCGGCGAGTCGACCGGCGCACTGCAGGAGATGCTCAACAGCGTCGCTGACTTCTTCGATGAGGAGATCGACACGCAGCTCGGGCGGTTTATCACGATCATCGAGCCGGCGTTGCTCGTCATCATGGGCATCGTCATCGCGGCGCTGCTCCTCGCGCTCTATATGCCGTTGCTGCAGCTGGGGACCGTGTTGGCATGAGGTGGCCCGCGTCACACGTACGGCGGCATTCGGCCGTCGATGCCTCCCGCCAAGGGCTGCGCTGGGCTTCCGATTGGCCGGGTCGAATACTGCCGGTATGCTCCCTCCTCGCGTCTTGCGGGGCGGGCGCCTCGACGCCCTCGACGCGGCGCCAGACTTATGACACAAACCACGAAGGACGCATGGTCGCCCCCTGACGGCGACCGCGCCACGACCGTCACCTCGACCCGGCCGGACGACCTGCATGTCGGACAGGAGCCGAAGGAAGTCGACCACGCCGCGGAGGTTGCCCGCGCGCGACAACTGGCCGAGCGATATCGGTTGACGTTCGTCGACATGGATTCGTTTCGCATCGACGCGGAGCTCTTCCGGTCGATTCCGGCCGACCTGATGCTGCGCTATGGGTTCGTGCCGGATTGCAAGGATGGCCAGACCCTTGTCATCGTGGTCTCCGACCCGACCGACTTGCCGAAGATCGACGAGCTCGCGTTGCTGCTCAATACGCCGATCCGGGTCACGGTGGGAACGTCGTCGGCGATCGAGTCGATCCTCAAGAAGAGCGAGGGCTCGCAGCGGGTGCTCGACGAGGCGACCGAGAGCTTCGAGTTGCAGATCCTGCACGAGGACGAGGACGCCGAGGACCACCTGACGGTCGAGCGGCTCACGAGCGACGTCAGTCCGGTGATCCGTCTTGTCGACTCCATGATCTACACGGCGCTCCAGCGCCGGGCGAGCGACATCCACATCGAAACGCAGGACGATGCCGTGTATGTGAAGTATCGGATCGACGGAACCCTGCAGTCGGCGATGCGGCCGATCGACAAGCGTTTCCACAGTGCCATTCTGTCGCGCGTGAAGGTCATGGCGGAGCTCGACATTGCCGAGAAGCGCGTCCCGCAGGATGGACGCTTCAAGGTGCGGGTGCCGGGCAAGACCATCGACTTTCGCGTCTCGGTGATGCCCACCGTGCACGGCGAGGATGCGGTCATCCGGATTCTCGACAAGGAATCGATCAGCGAGCAGTTCCGGGAGCTGCGGCTCGACATACTCGGGTTCCCCGACGCGGAGCTGCGCCGGTTCCGTCGGGCGATCCAGGAGCCCTACGGCATGGTGCTGGTCACCGGGCCGACCGGGAGCGGCAAGACGACGACGCTCTACGCCGCCCTCTCGGAGATTCACACATCCGAGGACAAGATCGTCACCATCGAGGACCCCGTCGAGTATCAGCTACACGGCATCACGCAGATTCCGATCAACGAAAAGAAAGGGTTGACGTTCGCACGTGGCCTGCGGTCAATCCTCCGGCACGACCCCGACAAGATCATGGTGGGGGAGATCCGCGACTCTGAGACGGCGCAGATCGCCATCCAGTCCGCGCTGACCGGGCACCTGGTGTTCACGACGGTGCACGCGAACAACGTCCTCGACGTGCTGGGCCGGTTCTTGAACATGGGGGTCGAGGCGTATCAGTTCGTGTCATCGCTCAACTGCGTGATGGCGCAACGGTTGGTCCGGATGATCTGCCGCGAGTGCCGGCGCCCGACCACGATCACCGCCGAGGCGCTACGCGAGTCCGGGATGGACCCGGCGCTGGCCGAGGCGCACGAGTTCTTCGACGGGGCCGGGTGCATCGAGTGCGGAGGGACCGGATATCGAGGACGGACGGCGGTATGTGAGCTACTCGACTTGACGGACGAGCTGCGGGAGATGATTCTGGCCCAGGCCCCCACCTCGGAGATCAAGCAGGTGATGCGGGCGAAGGGGATGCGCTTTCTGCGCGATTCGGCGGTGGAGAAGGTGATGTCAGGGTTGACGACGTTGCGGGAGATCAACAAGGTGACCTTCGTGACGTGAGGGCCCGTGAGGACATAACAGTGTCATTCTGGCCGCCGATGCATCCCGCTCGACTGCGTTGCTCGTCGCTTCCAGACTCCCGGGATACTCGCTCCTCGCGCCTGGCCGGCCCGGCGCCTCGACGCCCAGAGACGCCACTGTTGTCTCCGTACGGATCCTGACCATGGCTGTCCCGACACGTCTCCGCCGGTTACTCACCGCGAGCGCGCCCACCGCCAGCGTCGAGATCGCGGCCGACCGCGTGACCGGGCTCGCGCTGGGCCGGGGATCCGGCCGCGACGTGAGGGCCGTCGTCACCGAGTCGCTTCCGGACGGGGCGCTGCAACCGACGGCCAACGCGACGAACATCGCTGACCGGACCGCCGTCGGCGGGGCGGTCAGCCGGGTGTTGAAGCAACTACCGGGTCCACCGACCCGGGTGGCGCTGGTGGTGCCGGACAGCGCTGCGAAGGTGTCGCTGATGATGTTCGATAAAATCCCGGCACGGGCGGACGATCTCGACCAGCTGGTGCGATGGCAGGCTCGGAAGACCGCGCCGTTTCGTATCGAGGACGCGCAGGTCGCCTTCTCGCCCGGTCTCTCGACCGAGGGCGGTGGACGCGAGCTCATCGTCAGCCTCATGCGGCGTGACATCGTCGAGGAGTACGAGGCGATGTGCGCGAGCGCCGGGGCGCACGCCGGCGTGGTCGACCTGGCAAGCTTCAGCCTGGTCAATGTCGTGTTGGCCGGCGGCGCAGCCGACGAGGTCGATTGGTTGCTCGTGCATGTCGCCGCCGGGTATAGCACGGTTGCTATCGTGCGCCAGGGACGGCTGATTTTCTTCCGGAACCGCCCCGCGGAGGGCGACGGCAGCCTGTCCGATCTGGTGCACCAGACCACGATGTATTACGAGGACCGTCTCCAGGGCGGCGGCTTTGGCCGGGCGTTTCTGGCGGCAAGCGCCGCGAACACGACCGCGGAGGATGCCGCAATTCTGCGCCGGTCGCTCGAGACGCGTCTGGGCACCGCTGTCGAGGCGATCGATGTCGGCGTGTCGGGGGCGAGCGTGGAGGGCACCGGCGGCGTGCTGCCCGATCTGATGGCCGCGTCCCTTGGTCTCCTGTTGCGTGAGCGGCTGGCGACCGACACAGGGGGATAGGGCAGACTCGACCATGCTCCGTACCAATCTCGCTACCCGACCCTTCTACAACGAGCGCGCGGTCTACATGGTGCTCGGCATGGTGGCCGTGATCGGTCTCGTCCTGCTGTACTTCGAGGCCGACCGGATCATCGAACTGTCCCGACTCAATACGGATCGCACCACGCAGGCTGAGGATGCCGAGCGCGAGGGCGCCGACCTGATGATGCTCTCCGCGGGGATCCAGCGGTCGGTCAGCCCGCAGGCGCTCGACGAAGTGGCGGCGGCGGCGCGTGAGGCCAACCTCCTCATCGACCAGCGGGTCTTTTCGTGGACGGATTTCTTCAACCGGATTGAAACCATGCTGCCGCCCGACGTGATGCTGACCGAGGTGCGGCCGGATATCGAGCCCGGCTCGATCGAGGTGACGATGGGGGTGCTGGGTCGTAGCCTCGGCGCGATCTACGAGTTCATCGGAGCACTCGAGGAGTCGGGCGCCTTCACCGAGGTGCTGGACCGGTCGACGGAGATCACCGAGGACGGGATGTACCGGGCGGTGCTTCGGGGCACGTATCTGCAGGCGATTCAGCTCGACGTCGACCAGAGCGCCCTCTCGGCCTGGCCGCACACGGACGCGGAGGCCGAATCTGAGGACCCGGACACGGAGCGGGTCGATGGACACCGGCTCCAGGACGGTGACGACGATCCGTCGTCTGACGAGAGGGATCCTCCGGGATCCGATGGTGCGGCCGTCGAAGACGCTGGGCCGGACGTCGAACCAGAGCCTACGCCAGCGGAGCCCCGGGGAGATCTGTCGTGACCTTGGTGACGCGGATTCTCCACGAGAAGCGGGCGTTGATCACGACGGTCGCGATGATCCTCGCGGTCGATGTGCTCTTGTACGTGCTTGCGGTCTACCCGTTGTCGAACAAAGTGTCTCGAGCAGAGACACGCGCCGTCCAAGCCGAGGCGCAGCTGAGCCAGGCGAGGGCCAACCACGCGACTGCCAGCCAGACGAGTGAGAACAAGGTCAATGCCGACAGTGAGTTGCAGAGGTTCTATACCGAGGTGCTGCCGGTCGATCTGGCCGGCGCCAGGCGCATCAGCTCTCCGTTGCTGGTCCAATTGGCGGAAGATACGCATCTAGTGCTAACGCGGCAGAGCAGTGCTCCCGAAAAGGAAAGGGGGAGCCTGCTGGCCAGGCTTCGGACAACCATGGTGCTCGCCGGCGAATATGAAGACATCCGTCAGTTTATCTACGAGCTCGAAACGGCGCCGGAGTTCATCCTGATCGAAGAGGTCATCCTGAGCCAGGGAGACGCGTCGGACGAGGCACTCGTCCTCACGCTTGGTGTGTCGACCTACTACTGGGTGGGACCCGATGCCGCGTCGTGATGGTGGTCGGGTCCGTGGAGGGTGGGTGTCGCTGGTGGGTGCGGTCCTGGTGACGGGGTGCGGGGCGGGGACTCCGGATCCGATGCCTGGGGGCGCTCTCGCCGGAGTGACGCCGACGGCGGGCGTGGCTGGCGAGACCGCTGGCGCGACCGGGGCGCAGGACGAGTGGCAGGCGGTGAGGATGGAAGAGATGGCGGGAGACCGGTCGACCCCAGAGCCCGAACGGCGGAACCCGTTTCGCTTCGGGGCGCCGAGGTCGACGACGCCGCCATCTGGGCCAGGTGGAGGCGATGCGCCGGGCGCCGCGGTGCTCGATGGCGATCTCCCAGATCGGGACTCGGTGCGGGCGCCGCGGGGCGCCGCGTCGCCCGGCGGGACGGGTGACGTGCCGTTGACCTTTATCGGCTTCGTCGAGAGCCCCGGCATCGAGGGGCGCGTCGTGGTGCTGACCGACGGGGAGCTCGTCTTTCACGGCCGGGTGGGGGACGTGATCGACGGTCGCTATCGCATCGTCGGGATCGGGCTCGAGTCAGTGGAGGTGGAACGGATCGATGGTCGAGGGCAGCGGACCCTCCGGCTGTCCAGCGAGTCATCCAACGGGTCATGAAGATGCACACGCGCGGCTCGTCGCGTTCGCGGCCCGTCTGGCCTCAGCTGGCGCTGGTGATCGTGGCGCTCCTGGCAGTGGCGTGCGCGAGTGCGGGTCGGCAGGCAGCGCGCAGCGCCGCGGCGGGCGACTGGGACACGGCGGTCGAGTACTACCAACGCGCGCTGCAGGACGATCCAGACCGACCGGAGTACCGGATTTCCCTTGCGCGCGCGAGGATCA
Organism: Acidobacteriota bacterium; assembly: GCA_022562495.1. GTDB lineage: Bacteria > Acidobacteriota > Vicinamibacteria > Vicinamibacterales > UBA8438 > NP936. The sequence goes on along the minus strand of JADFPE010000056.1, from coordinate 4,733 downwards.
ACGCCTCGCGTGCGCACATCAGCGCGGGCCGCGCGTTCGAGGAGCAGCAGGAGCTCTCGGCCGCGCTCCGGGAGTATCGGGTGGCTGCCGGGTACGACCCGTCGAACAGCGAAGTGGCGGCGCGTGCCGGGAGACTCGACCGGACCATCCGAGAGCGGATCGACGCGGCCCGTCCGCCGCCCCCCATCGAGGCGATGCGGGAGCAGGCGCGGCGCGAGACGGCACCGCCGTTGTTGAATCCGGCGTCGCGCGACCCGCTGGTGCTCGACTTCCGGGAGACGAGCCTGCAGGATCTCATCGATTTCATCGGCGACGCGACCGGGATCAGCGTGACCTACGACGAGCAGTTCCAGGACCGCGAGGTCACCATCCGCATCGACGGCCTGACGTTGGAGGAGACGCTCAACCACGTCCTGTCGATCAATCAGAGCTTCTACAAGGTGCTGAACCCGCGGGCCATCATCGTCGTCCCGGAGACGCCCCAGAAGCGGGCGCAGTATGAGGAGCAGGTGATCCGCACCTTCTACGTGTCGCACGCCGACGTCCAGGAGCTCTCGCAGCTCCTGAGTCAGATCGTGCGGGTCCCGCAGATGGCGGTGCAGCCGGCAGTGATCCCGAACACCCTCGCCAACACGATCACCGTGCGCGCGACCACGGCGGTCGCCGCGATCATCGAACAGGTGATCGCGGCCAACGACAAACCGCTCGCCGAGGTCATCATCGACGTCGAGATCCTGGAGGTCAACCGGGCGCGGGTGAAGGCATACGGCTTAAACTTGAGCGACTACTCGCTCGGTGTGGTGTTCTCGCCGGAGGTGTTACCCACCGGTGACTCGGCCTCGCTGTTCAATCTCAACACGATCTCCCGGGGAGTCAGCACCGCCGACTTCTATCTGGGGGTGCCGGCTGCCGTCGTCCGTTTCCTCGAGACGGATTCCCGCACCAGGCTGGTGGCGAAACCGCAGCTGCGTGGGCAGGAAGGCCAGACGATGACGCTCAACCTGGGCGAGGACTTCCCGGTCCCGCAGACCGCCTTCACCGCGATCGCCGCCGGCGGCGCGGCGGTGAACCCGCTGACGTCGTTCGTCTACCGACCCGTCGGGGTCACCCTCGAGATGACCCCACGGGTGACCTTCGAGAACGAGATCATCCTCGACCTGCTAGTGGAGAACAGCACCCTCGGCGCCAATATCGAGGTTGCCGGCACTTCGTTGCCCAGCTTCGGGTCCAGAAGGGTGCAGACCCGTCTGCGCCTGCGCGATGGCGAGTCCAACCTGCTGGCCGGGCTGCTGAAGGAGGAGGACCGGAGGGAGTTGCGTGGCTTCCCGGGAATATCGCGGGTGCCGCTGTTGCGTAGGCTCTTCGGCGACACCGACGAGGCGATTCGACAGACCGACATCGTGATGCTGCTGACCCCGCGAATCGTCCGGGGCCATGAGTTGACGCAGCGCGACCTCAGTCCGATTCACATCGGGACCCAGACGAACTTCGGGCTGACGGGACCGCCCCCGCTGATCGCCCCGCAGCCGGACGCCGGGGTTCCGGACACGCCTGAGCCGGATGCCGCCGCGGGCGCCGCCGCCGAGAGCCCGACGAGCCCGTTGCCGCTGACCCCGGTGCCGACGCCATCGGTCGGGACGGCGGACACGCCGGGTGTGCCGATGCCTAGTGCCGATACGTCAGATGCCGAGATCGTTCCCGACGTGCCGGATGCCGATACCGTGCCGCTGGAGCCGACACCGCCGGTCGAGCCGGAGCCGGCGCTGCCACCACCCGCACGTCCCGAGCTGTCGGCGGCGGCCCAGGTGGTGGTGACATCGCCCGGCGCGCAGTTCCGTGTCGGTGGTGGCCCCTACACGGTGCCGGTATCGATCGCCGGCGTGTCCCAGCTCTCGACCATCTCGCTGACACTGTTCTTCGATCCGAACGTCGTGCGGGTCCGCACGGTGCAGGAGGGCAGCTTCATGCGACAGGGTGGCGTGCAGGTCACATTCACGCAGCAGGTGGACAGGGCTGCGGGCCGTGTCGACATCACCGCCACGCGGCTGAACGATGCCACCGGCGCCGCCGGAACCGGGCTGCTCGCGGCGGTACAGTTCGACGTGGTCGGGGTCGGTTCGGTTACACTGAGTACGAGCGGCACCGCGATGACACCGGGCGGCGCGCCAATTGCGCTGCAGTTCACGCCGGTGACGGTGACCGCGCAGTGAAACGACCATGGCGTCCTGCCCGTCAGTCACTGCGAGACCGACCGTGCGCGCGCGGCTGCGCGCCGTCCCGGGCTACAGTTTCGTCGAGTTGCTCGTGGTCAGCTCGATTCTGCTGATCCTCGCCTCGGCCGTCCTCCCGCTGAGCCAGGTCACCATCCAGCGCCAACGCGAGGCGGAGCTCCGCCGCGCGCTCCGCGAGATCAGAACGGCGATCGACAACCATAAGGACTCGGTCGATCTCGGCCTCATCGGTGGGGTGGACGTACGGGCGGGCAGCGAGGGATACCCTCCCGACCTCGAGACGTTGGTCGACGGGATCGAGGTGCTCAACGACGCCTCGGGACGCAAGCTCCGCTTTCTCCGACGGATTCCGTTCGACCCGATGACCAAGAGCACCGAATGGGGTTTGCGCTCCTATCAGGATGACCCCGATTCGAGGAGCTGGGGCAGGGACAGCGTGTATGACATATATACGACGTCGCGGGCGTCCGCGCTCGACGGCACCAAATACAACGAGTGGTGATGACTAGCAGGTGCGTTCAGGGTTGGCGCCACACGTCCGACGCTCACACGGCCGGACCAGTGCGGAGCTCCGAATCGGGCTGGACGCTGGTGGAGATGCTGATCGTGACGATGCTGGTGGTGACCATGGCCGGCCTCGCCACCATCGGCTATGGTACCGCGGTGACGCGCTCGCGGGAGGCGGTGTTGAAGGAAGACCTGTTCCGCATGCGCGACGCGATCGACCAGTATTTCGCCGACCGCAACGAATGGCCCGCATCGCTCGACATGCTGGTCACCGAGCGGTATCTCCGGGCCATTCCGGACGATCCGTTCACCGACTCGAGCACGACCTGGCAGACGATCATGGCCGACTACGACCCGAGCAACCCGCTCTCGCAGGGGATCTACGATGTCCGGAGCGGTGCGGAGGGTCTGGCGATCGACGGGTCGCCGTATGCCGAGTGGTGAGCGAGCGCTCGCCGAGCTTTGCTCATAGCCCCGCTACGCGGGGGGCTAGATTTTTTGAACGGAGGCTGTCATGGGTGACAGCGGACAGGGCACGGTCACAACGTGAGTCAATGGTCACGAGAGACGCTGTTCAAGGAGTCTAGCGGCGGGAGCCGATCGAGGGGACACCGGGGCCGCCGGGCCGCCGCCCGCTGACGCCCGGCCCGTCGCCTCGCGGGGCGCCCACGCCTGGTCGTTGCCCTCCGCGGCCTCCCCGGTCCCGGGCACCGCCACCCGGTTGGAGGGTGGGTGCACCAGCACCGCCGAACCCCGGCTGCACGCCCCTGTCCTGACCGGGCACGCCGGTGGCGAGCCCCGGCTGCGCCGCCTGTGGCAGGTAGACGAACAGCCACTCGTCGTAGCGATTCCGCTGGTTGTAGAGCGCCATCGAGGTCTCGGTGGAGCTGCTGACGACGCCGATGATGCCGCCGGCCCCTTCGTTGATGCCGCGCGCCGCCTCGGTGAACGGCATCGGTGAGGAGCCTGTACCGGTATCCAGATCCACGCGCGTGAAACTGCCAGATTGCTGTGGCTGGGTCGTGACGCCAAAGGTCCCGGGCACTGTCTGCGCCTGACCTGGGGCGATGCGTACGGAGCCCTGCGTCAGAATCTCGAACTCGCCGCCGGTCATCGGGTCCATGTAGGCCTTGCGCAAGAACCGCTGGTCGATGAGCATCTGCACGTCGGTCGGGTACGCGCCCGCGAAGCGTCGCTGATACAGCTCGATCGCGCGCATGTACTGCTCGCCACGAAAGATCAACTCCGCTTCCTTCTCTCGCTGGACCCACGTACGCCAGGTCGGCATGATCATCGACATCGTGATGCCCATGATGGCGATGGCCACCAGCAGCCCCGCCATGGCGTAGCCGGCGTCGCGTCTCGCGGGTGGCCTATATTGTTCGCGTAAACCCATGCCGATACTATCCTTAAGGAGCAATGTTACCACGCGTGCCAGTCTATCTTCTCCGTCAGACGACGTTCGCCGCGGTGTGCGTCTTCGCCATAGTGTCGCTCGGTTCCTGTGACAAGGTGCCGCTGCTGGCGCCGACCGAGTCGGTCATCACCCTCGTCTCGAGTCGAAGCGTGCTGCCCATCAACGGGACTGCGCAGATCATCGCGACCGTCATCGAGCAGAGCGGCACGCCGGCGCACAATGGCACGCTGGTCACCTTCACGAGCACCCTCGGCACGCTGGAACCGCGGGAGGCGCTGACCAGCAATGGGCAGGCTGTGGTCACCCTGCGTGCCGGCACGCAGTCTGGCGTGGCCGAAATCTTCGCGTTCAGCGGCAGCGCGCGTACCGAAACGGCGGTCATGGTCACGATCGGCGGCGCCGCCACAGCCTCGATCTCGCTCACGGCGACACCGAGCACCGTGCCGGCGCTGGGTGGGACGGTCACGGTTGTGGCCTCTGTCGCGGACGCCAGCGGGAACCTCCTACCCGGCGTCCCGGTGTCCTTCTCGGTGAACGCCGGTTCGCTGAGTGCGACGTCGGTCATCTCGGACGCGAAC
>JADFPE010000055.1 GCA_022562495.1 Acidobacteriota bacterium | reverse complement strand
ACCGGCCACGCCGACGATCACGTCACCCGGGCGAAGCCCGGCCGCCTCGCCGACGCCACCAACCTCGACACCGATCACGGCCGCGCCCTCGATGCCGCCCACGTCCACGAGTGACGCCTGGATCGTGGTCCGGACAATCGGCGGCGTGGCCGCGCCCAGCCGGCGCTCCGCGGCGACACGCGACCCGACATCGCCCATCGCGATCCGCACGACATCCGGCTGACCGCTGTCCCGTGCAAGGAGGAACAGGTCGTAAACGTCGATCTCGTCCGCCACCGGCACCAGCCAGGCGACCCCCTGGGTGTTCAGACGCTCCGTCCACGCCCGGGCAAGATCGCGACGCCGCATCACCGTCGCGGCGCTGCCGGACAACGGTGTCCCGAGCCGCTGATCCCGGGCGGCAGTCTCGAGCTCGCCCGGCGTCGGCGCGAAGATCAGCAGACCGGGGGTGGCGCTGAGCGCCGCCTCGACGTCCGTCGCCAGCTGGACCACGGCGGTCGGGTCGCTGCTCCCGGCGACCTCCACGATCGCGAACGCCGGCCGGAGCTCGGCATCGAGCGTGACCGTGACCCCGGCAACCCAGGTCCGGCGGTCCACGAACCGCCCGCTGGGCGCCCGCACCTCAATCACGTGCTGGCCCTCGCACAGGTTCCCCAACTCAGCGGGCGCACGACCGCGGGGCTCGCCGTCCACATAGAGCATGGCGTCACGAGCCGTCGTCTGCACCGACACCGTCGCCACCGCCGGGATCAGCTCGAGCGGTGCCGTGCTCTGGTCGCCGGGCGGGGTCGCCACGCTGAACCCCGTCTCGTAGGACACGAAGCAGTCGCGTTCCAGCCGCAACCGGTGCTGTCCCGGCGCGAGGTCGTCGATGAGGAACGCCGCCGACGCGCGACCGCCGTTGGTCCCCGGCGCGGTCACCCCGCGCAGACGGTCGTCCACGAACACACGCGCGCCAGCGGGCACCGTGACCACGCTGAGCGTGCCGCTGATCCGCTCCATCCTCGCGGTGAGCATCCGAGGCTCGCCCGGCGTAATCGTGATCTGCACTGACTCGTCGCGAAAGCCGGGCTGGCGGAGGACAAATTCGTGCGGCCCCTGCAGGAGCTCGATCACCGCCTCGCGCTCCACCTGGTAGATCCGGTCGTCGATCGTCACAATGCCGGGGCGCGGCATCGACAGCATCAGCAGACCGACGAGACGCCGTTTGACCCCGTCGAACAGCTCGACGACCCGGGGCGACAGATCGGCAGCGAGCGCGTGGTCGGCCCGGGCTTGCAGCAGCAGCTCGAAATCCCGCGCCGCCTGTTCCGGGTCGTTCAGATTGAAGTGCGCCCGTCCTTTCAGCTCGTACGCCTGCGCCAGCGCGTCCAGGTCCGGCTCCGGGGAGGCGATCATCGTCGCGATCGTGGTGTCGAGGCGGCGCACCACCTGGTCGAACTCGAACGCCTCCAGCAGCCGTCGCGCCTCCTCGATCATCGGCTGGGTGGTCGCCTGGCTCGCCAGCGCGACGGTGGCACCGGGGCCGACGGCCACCATGGTGACCCCGAGCACCACGGCCGCCGTCGTGACCATCCTCCCAGACCCCACACCCACCCGCGCTGTACACATCTACTGATACCGCACGATCTGCTTCTGGCCGTCGTCGGCAATGAAGAGGTTGCCGAACCGATCGAGCGCGAACGCGGTGATCTTGCGCGGTGCGCCAGGGGTGTCGTCCGAAGCCGGAAACTGCAGCACCAGCTGCCGGTCACGTCCGAAGATGAAGACCCGTTTCTCATCGACGATATAGAGGTGCCCGAACACATCGAACGCCACATCGATCGGGTCGTCGATTTCGTAGTTCGACCCCTTCCTCGGGATCTCTCCCAGCTCCTGGCCCTCCCGAAGCAGGCGGATCCGCCTGTCTCGGTCCACGACGGCAACGAGATCGTCGGGACCAACGGCCAGCCGTCTCACCCGACCAGACGCGAACACGCCACGATACTCACCGGTGGCCGAGAAGCGATGAATGTCCCGCTCGTCCCGGTCCATGATCAGCCAGTCACCGACCGCGGTCACCCCGGCCGCGTCGATCTCGCGAAACTCCTTCGGGTCACGACCAGGTCTCGGCAGCGTCATCTGCAGCGGGGGCGTGTCCCGTGCCGTCAGCGTACCGCGCACGATCGCCGTCACCACGCCGTGACGGTCCAGCACCAGCCCGCGTGGCCGCCTCCCGACCGGCGCCCGGATTGCCGCCGCCGGGTCGGTCGCGCCAACACCAGAGTCGGTTGCGAAGAACAGCTGCCCCTCGGCGTTCACCAGCAGCGCTTGGACCCTGGACATGCGTCTGGTGCTGACCGGTGCTCCGACCGGCGTGAAGGCGCGCGCAGGCGACCGGACATACAACCGGTACAGAATCGTGATCCGCTCCAGCGCGGTCTCCGCCTCGGGACTGTCCGGCCAGCGGTCGCGGACCCGCTGCAGCTCGGCCATGGCCGCCACGGGGTCCCCGGTGACGGCGCGCAGGACCCCGGCGCCCAGACTGGCGCGCGCCGCCCACACCGTGTCCGCGTACTCGGCCGTGACACGTCCGTACTCGGTGAGCGCCTCGGCGAACCGTCCCGCGTGGCGCTGCGCCTCTCCGCTGAAGAACAGCGTCTGCGGCACCACCGGCGCGTCCGGCCACAGCCCGAGACCACGCTGCAGCTGGCCGAGCGCCGCGTCGAGCTGCTCGCTCGTGTGCCCCCGCGCCATGAGGCTTCGGGCCAGCACGACGTAGGCCTCCGGCGCCGCATCCTGCAGCGAGTAGCCGGCGTTGTCGACGATCCGACCGGCGTACGCCACGGCCCGATCGAGGTCTTCGGTGATCTCGAGATGATACCGGGCGATCTCCAGCAGCGCGTTGTCGGCGACCGGACTCGACGGATACAGCGCGATGACCGCCTCGAAGTCGGTCAGCGCCTCTGTGTACCGCCCGTCCCGGGCGAAATTCAGACCGGTCTGGAAGCGTCGGACGGCCAGCTCGTCCCCCGGCTGCTGAGCAGCGGCGCCGAGCGGAGACACGAGCACCCAGAGCGTCAGCGCGGCACCCGGCAACGCAAGACGTCGGCGCAGTCGCAGATCCATCGTCATCAGGCTACACCCAACCGTCTCTCGTCGTCAGCGCCGAACCGGCGCGAACGTGACGCGCGCGTCCTGGCTCGAGACCACGGTCACCGGCTGTCCGCGGTTCTCCCCCTCGTCTTCACAGACTCTCGACACCGTGTAGGTCCCCGGCGCGACGTCACGCTGCGTGATCGGCGGATAGTCGATGCTCTGGGAGTCGATGAAGATCTCGCAATTCCCGGGGATTGAGAACACGGTCAACGACCCCAGCGTGGGGGCGATCAACTGTTCGCGCTCGCCCTCGACGACCTCGACGCTGAACCGCCTATCGAGGGAGTAGCCCGGGTTGACGATACGCAGCGTCGCCGCCCCCGTGGGTAGCGTCACGTCGTGCTCGGCGGCCGCTTCCCTGATTCGACGATCCCCGATCCAGACCTCGAAGGGGTACGGGCCGGACAACACGACCCGCCCGAATGTCTCCGCACGGGTCAACTCGAACGCCATCGCCACCGCCTCCCCCTCGAGCGGCGGCACCGGCTCGCTGATCGGGTCGTACCCGTCGAGGCTCAACGCAATCGTCTCCGGATACGGCTCGTCCAGCGCAAGCGACGCCGGCGTCGTCTGACCGGTGTCCTGACCGTCGAGGCGCACCGCCGCGCCGGGCGGCGTCGAGGTCACCTGAAGCATCACCGGGGCCGACAGCGAGACCGGGGCCGATTCGACCGGGTTGGCGGCACTCGGCGCGGACGTGTCCTGGGCCACCCCGTCACCCGCACCCTCGTCCACCGCGCGAGCCTCCTCGGTCGGGACGGGAACGGTCGGCTGATCGCCACCGCGCACCCGCACGGCGTAGTAGCCCCCGGCGCCGAGCACCGCGACGAGCACGACGGCGACCACCGCCTGGCCCACGTGACTCCTGGGTCGGGACGCGTCTGTCGTCGCCGGGCCGGCGCCACGCAACGGCACGTCGGCGAGCTGGTCACGCGTGGTGCCGCCCAGGGGGGCAACCCGGAGATCGAGATTCCCCGCTCGGTCGCGACGCGGGCCGCCGGGCGTCGTCCGTGTCCGGCCGGGAGGCTCGACGGGACGCGTCTTCTCGACCTCGCGGGCCACCGCGCGAAACGCGTCGCCGAGCTCCTGCGCCGAGCCCCAACGCTGGTCCGGCGTCTTCTGCAGCGCGCGGGTGATCACCTGCTCGAGCGCCTCCGGCAGCTGCGGCGCCATCGAGCGCAGCGGCGGCGGCTCCGCGTGGAGCACCTGATAGGCGACCGCCGCCGGCGAGTCGCCGGTGAACGGCTGGCGTCCCGTCAGGAGCTCATAGGCGAGCACGCCGACCGAAAAGAGATCGGACCGCCCATCGACGCGCGCCATCGAGAGCTGCTCGGGTGAGGCATACGCGGCACTCCCGGCGAAGGCGCCCGCGGTGGCGTCCGTCTGCAGCACCGTCGCGATCCCAAAATCGAGCAGCTTGATCGAGCCGTCCTCGAGCACACGCACGTTGCCCGGCTTGATGTCGCGATGCACCACCCCTTGCGCGTGCGCGAACGCCAGCCCGTCGCACAGCTGCGCGACGATATCGAGCCGGTGGTCCAGGCTGAGGGGCGGTTCGCGGCGCATCAGTCCCTCGAGGTCGTCCCCCCCGAGAAACTCCATGACCAGATAGGGCGAGTCATCCTGTTCGCCGAACTCATAGATCGTGACGATGTTCGGATGCTGGAGCCGCGCCGCGGCGCGCGCCTCCTGCTGGAATCGGGCGCGGGCATCCTGGTCGACCCCGAAGTCCACCAGCAGGCTCTTGATCGCCACGTCGCGGTCGAGCACCGGGTCGCGCGCGCGATAGACCACCCCCATGCCACCCTGGCCGACCCGCTCGAGAATGTGATACCGGTCGATCTGTCGCGGGTCGTCCTCCTGCGCGGCCGTGTCCGCCGACTCCTCGGGGTCGACGCCACGCAGGTCGGCCAGCAGCTCCTCGACCTTCTGATACCGATGCACCGGATTCTTCTGCAGCGCCCGTGTGACAATCCGGGCGAGCGACGGCGGCGCCTCGCTGTGGGTCAGCGGCACCGGATCCTCGGCAAGCACCTTCCGCATGACCTCGGGCAACGCCTTGGCCGCGAACGGTTTGCGCCCACTCAGCACCTGGTAGAACACCGCGCCCAGCGAGAAGATGTCCGACCGTGCGTCGACCACCTTGCCGCGCACCTGCTCCGGCGCCATGTAGTCGGGGGTGCCGAACACGAGCCCGGTGCGTGTCAGGTTGGACGAAGCGATCCGCGCGAGACCGAAATCCAGCACCTTCACCTGGCGGTCCGTGGTGATAAAGAGGTTGGCCGGCTTGAGGTCGCGATGGATGATCGACCGGGAGTGCGAGAAGGCCAGCCCCTCGCACACCCCGGTCATGATCTGCAGCTTGCGATCGAGCGAGAGGTCGGGGTGCGTCTTGAGGAGCTCGTTGAGGTTGGCGCCCTCGAGCAGCTCCATGACGATGAAGGCGCGCCCGCCGTCCTCGCCGAAGTCGTAGATCTGGATGATGTTGCGATGGTTGAGCTCGCCCGCCGCCCGCGCCTCGCGGAGAAACCGCTCCCGGGTCTCGTCGTCCCCTTCGAGATCCCCTAGCAACAGCTTCACCGCGACCGGCCGGTCCAGCTTCGTGTCCCGGGCCCGGTAGACGATGCCCATACCGCCCTTGCCGAGCCGGTCCAGCAGCTCGTAGCGCCCCAACCGTTTGATCGGGATCGGCGCCGGCTTCTGCTGCAGCGGCTGGGTGACCTCGTCGTCGTGCTCGGTCATGCGGTCCGTCTCAACAACAATACCGTGATGTTGTCGCGCCCGCCTCGCTCGAGCGCCGCGTCGAGCAGTTGCTGCGCGGCCACCGCCACGTCCACGCCGCTGCCCAGGCTGCCCATGATGCCCGCGAGCGTCTCGTCGTCCAGACCGCCATGCAGCCCGTCGCTGCAGAGCAGCAGCACCTGGCCGTCGGCGAGCGTCCGCTCCCCGATCTCCACTTCGGTCTCCTCGCGGGCGCCGATCGCGTTGGTCAGCACGTGCCGCATCGGATGTGTGGCGAGGCTCGCGGCGTCCGCCTCAGGGTCGCGAGCAAGCATGGTCGCCACCCAGGAGTCGTCAGTGGTGAGCTGGGTGAGACCGGCGTCCGTGTAGGCGTAGACCCGGCTGTCGCCGACACCTGCGAACGCCATTCGGTCGTCCTCGATGAGCGCCGCGACCATCGTGCTGCCCATGCCGGAGTACTCGTCCCGGCGCTCGCTCTCGCGGAACACGCGCCGGTTCGCCAGCTGGACCGCGGTGCGCAGCCGGTTGGCCGCCAACGAGGAATCGGGGTCGATGCCGAACGGCCACGTGCAGTTGTCCCCATCCCGACTGCGCGCGACGAACGAGCGGACCGTGTCGGCCGTGAGGTGGGCGGCCACATCGCCGGCGGCGTGTCCCCCCATCCCGTCGGCCACCAGGAAGAGCCCGAGGTCGAGATCGATGAGCAAGGTATCTTCGTTGGTCTTGCGCACGTGACCGGTGTGGGTCACTCCGTGGGCCGTCAGCATCACAACCCCTCCACTCCCCGGGGCGAGACCGGCTCCCGCCGGCTGCGGTCCGCATGCAGACACTCCGACGACCCTGGGCGGGTCCGGCGCCCGCGAGACTGGGGACTCTCGCCACCTGGGATATGGCGCCGAACGCCCTACGATAGCATACTGATCCGCGGCCCGCTCCAGGCCCCAGCGTCCCGATATTCACGCTGCGCGACATCGAGAACGGCGGTACCCACAGGCCACATGCTGCGCCCGAGCACACCATGGGCGGAGCATGACGAGTCCTGTACTACGGACAGGGTGACGCGTCGCGCTCACCAGCGACGGGTTGAGCCCCAGTCCTGGCTTGCCCGGCGGATCGGCGTGCCGATAGACACGATGAGCGACAGCACCGGCACGCTCGAGTTGCTCAGCGTCGGGTAAGCGTCCCGCGCGCCGCACGCGTCTCGCCACCGCAGCCCCACCGCTGGGCACCGGTGCGCTCACCGGGCAGGGACCTTGATCCACTTCTGACGAGACGCGGCGCTCTTGACGACGGCGTCGATGAAGAGCATGCCGCGTAGACCGTCGTCAACGTCTGGAAAGTCAGCGGCCAGGGGGTCGGGGCGCGTCCGGGTGTGCCGCGCGCGGATGACATCAGTCACGTTGCGATACACATTGGCAAACGCTTCGAGAAACGCCTCGGGATGTCCCGCCGGGAGTCGGCTTGCGCGCGCCGCCGCGGGGCTCCGTGCCGCCACATATCGGTTGCCGCGACTCCAGACCTCGAACGGTCCATCCTGAGATGTCACCCGGAGCACGTTCGGTGCTTCCTGATGCCACTCCAGGCCCTTGCGGTCCCCGTAGACCCAGATCGCGAGACCGTTCTCTTCCCCGACCGAGATCTGGCTCGCCAGCAGCACACCCCGCACGCCCTGCTGGAACCGCACGAGGACGCTGCCGTCGTCAGCCACCCGCCGTCCCCGGGCAAAGGTCGTCAGGTCGGCGCAGAGCTCCAGCATGCGAAGCCCGGTGATGTATTCCGCGAGGTTTTCCGCGTGGGAGCCGATGTCCCCGATACAACCGGCGGCTCCACCCCGGGCCGGGTCGGTCCGCCACATGGCCTGTTTGTGTCCCGTCCGCTCCAGACGGGTCGACAGCCACCCCTGCGGATATTGCACGACGACCTTCCGGAGGGCTCCCAGGTCGCCCGCGCGGACGAGGTCGCGTGCCAGCTTGACCATCGGATAGCCGGTGTAGTTGTGCGTCAGCGCAAACACCCGTCGCGACCGGCGGACGATCTGTTTCAGTCGCCGGGCCTCAGTGACCGTCAGCGTCATCGGCTTGTCGCACACCACGTGAAAGCCGGCCTCCAGAAACGCCTTCGCCACCGGAAAGTGCAGATGGTTCGGCGTCACGACGGACACGAAGTCGATCCGCTGGTCTGCGGGCAACGCGCGTTCACGCTCGACCATGTCGAGATACGAGCCATAGGTCCGAGCGCGACTCAGCCCGAGCTCGCGGCCCATGCGTCGCGATGTCGCCGCACTCGTGGAGAACACCCCCGCGACGAGCTCGACATCGCCGTCGAGACACGCCGCCCGGCGGTGCACGTCACCGATGAAGGCGCCGGGGCCGCCGCCGACCATGCCCATGCGGAGCTGCGTCATGCGTCATGCTCGAAGGCGGCATCAAACGCGACGGTCGACGGCTCGAAGTCGAGCTTCTTGACGAACTCGCACGATTCCCGCGCGCCGTACTCCCGGTCCATCCCCGAGTCCTCCCACTCGACCGACAGCGGACCCGTATAGTCGACCCGGTTCAGCGCACGGATGATCGCCTCGAAGTCGACATCCCCCCGACCCACCGAACGGAAGTCCCATCCGCGACCCGGCGCCCCGAACGGCAGATGCGACGACAGGAGGCCCGCACGACCGTCCAGGGTCACGGCGACGTCTTTCATGTGCACGTGGTAGATCCGGTCGGAGAACTCGTCGATGAACCGGGACGGCTCCATGCCCTGCCACTGCAGGTGGCTCGGGTCGAAGTTGAACCCGAACGCCTTGCGTCGGTCGATCGCCTCGAGGGTGCGCCGCGCGGTGACGATGTCGAAGGCGATCTCTGTCGGGTGCACCTCCAGCGCAAACCGCACGCCGCACTCGTCGAACACGTCGAGAATCGGGTTCCACAGCTCGGCAAAGCGACGATAGCCAGCCTCGATCATCTCCTCGGGGACCGGCGGAAACGAGTACAGCAGATGCCAGATGGACGAGCCGGTGAACCCGCACACGACATCGACGCGCATGTTGCGCGCGGCCCGCGCCGTGTTCTTCATCGTCTCGATCGCCCAGCTGCGCTTGGCGTCGGGGTCGGCTGTGACGGCGTCGGGGGCGAACACGTCCGAGCGTGCGTCGTTGAGGTCACAGACCAGCTGGCCAGCCAGATGATGGGAGATGGCCCAGCAGCCGAGCGTGTGGTCGGTGAGGAGGCTGCGGCGCTCCTCGCAGTACGTCGTGTCGACGGCCGCGCGGTCGACGTCGAAGTGGTCGCCCCAACAGGCGAGCTCCAGGCCGTCGAACCCGAACTCCCTGGCCTTGCCCGCCAGCTCGGCCAGCGGCAGGTCGGCCCACTGCCCGGTAAACAGCGTTACCTGTCGTGCCACACGTCATCCTTTCTCGAGCGTTCGCCGGGACGTGATATCACATCGGCGGTGCGCCATCGACACCCGTGGGGTCGGGCGCCTTCTCTATTAACGCACACCCAGGAGGATGTCGGTCGTCAGCTGGTCGAGACGTTCGTAATGCAGCTCGCGGCTGCCCAGCGCCGTCCGGTCCACGTCATAGCTGCGGAGCGCCGCGGCCCCCTTGTCGCTGTATCGTCCGACCGGCGGCGCCGGGTGGGACGGGTGGTCCAGCGCCGAGACCAGGTCCTGGATCTCCGGGTCAAGGTTCCAGCGCGCCGCCTTGTCCTTGAGGATCAGATAGGTCCGCATGCAGCCGCGGGCAAAGTCTTTGACGCCGTCGATGCCCTCCGTCCGATACGCGTGCGCGTCGAAGTGGCGGGGGCCGTCATAGCCGACGTCTTCGAGAAACTTCACCAGCCAGAAGGCCGCCTTGGGGTTGGCTGAGCCGAAACGCAGATCTTGATCGAAACGACCGATCACCTGGTCGTTGAGATCGATATGAAAGAGCTTACCCACCTCCCACGCCTGGCCCACGGCGTGGGTCATGTTCAGGCCGGTCATGTGCACGTGGGCGACCTCGGGATTGACACCGACCATCTCCGGGTGGTCGAGCGTGGGGATGAACCCGAGGTAGGCCCCGGTCGTCGGCATGTAGATGTCGCCGCGTGGCTCGTTCGGTTTGGCTTCCAGCGCAAATCGGTAGCCGTATCCACGGGCCAGGGAGTACTCACACAGGAAATTGACTGCCTCACGGAGTCGCGCGACCGCCACATCCGGTCTCCGGCACCCGTCGGTCTCCGTCCCCTCGCGCCCGCCCCACATCACCAGGATGGTCGCGCCCAGCTCGGCGCCGATGTCCATCGCCCCCATCGCCTTTTGCACCGCGAACGCACGCACGGCGGGGTCGTTGGCCGTGAACGCGCCATCTTTGAACGCGGGGTCGGTGAAGAGGTTGGTGGTGACCATCGGCACCTTCAAACCGTGTGTTCCGCAGGCCTGGGCGAACTCGGTGACGATCCGATCACGCTCGGCAGGCGTCGCGTCGATCGGCACCAGGTCGTTGTCGTGCAGGTTCACGCCCCACGCACCCACCTCCTCCAGCAGCTCGACGATCTCGATGGGGGACAACCGAGGACGGACCGGGTCGCCGAAGGGGTCGCGGCCCCGATTGCCGACCGTCCACAAGCCAAACGAGAACTTGTGCTCGGGACGCGGTGCAAACGGGTCATCCATCACCTGGTCACCTCGCGTGCGCGTTCCTCGGGTGGAGCGCAGGGTACACCGCCCGGAACCGTGCGTAGTGTTCGCTCAGACAGGCCGACGCCTCGGGGTCCGGGTCGATGCGCTCCCGCACACGCACCACCGCGTCGCAGGCGTCGTCCACACTGTTCCACACACCGGCCCCGACCCCGGCAAGGAGCGCGGCGCCGTAGGCCGCGCCCTCCTCGGCCGCCAGGATCTCGACCTGGTGACCGTAGACATCTGCCTGGATCTGACGCCACAGGGCCGACCGGGCACCCCCGCCCCCCAGTCTGATCCGGTGCACCGGCACCCCCATCTCGGCACACACCGTGAAGCTGTCCCGCAGGCTGAAGGCCACGCCCTCGAGCACGGCACGGATGATGTGCGCCCTGGTGTGGGACGCCGTCAGCCCGACCAACGCCGCGCGGGCGTGGGGGTCGAGATGCGGCGTTCGTTCTCCCATCAGGTAGGGCGTCCAGAGGACACCCGCGGCGCCCGGCGGCGCGCCGGCGGCCTCGTCACAGAGGCGGTCGTAGGGATCGCGCCCGTCATCGGCTCCAGCGGGGCCGGCGCCGAACGTGTCTTTGAACCAGCGGAGCGACAGACCGGCGCCTTGCGTCACGCCCATGACATGCCATCGTCCGGGGACGGCGTGGCAGAACGTATGAACGCGACCACCCGGGTCGAGCACGGGACGGTCGGTCGCCGCAAACACCACACCAGATGTCCCGATCGTTGCGCTGACCGTCCCGGGTCGGACGATGCCCATCCCGACGGCGCCCGCCGCCTGGTCGCCGCCGCCCGCCACCACGGGCGTGCCGGCCGGGAGTCCGGTGTCGCGCGCCGCGCGTGCCGTGACTCGACCGGTCACCTCCGGGCCCTCGTAGACCGCCGGCAGCCATGTGGCATCAATGCCGGTCGCCTCGAGCATCGGTGTGGACCAGCAGCGGTTGGCCACATCGAACAGGAGCGTGCCGGAGGCATCGGCGGCGTCCGTGGCCCGCTCACCGGTCAACTGCAGACGCACGTAGTCCTTTGGCAGGAGCACGGAGCGCACCTCGTCCCACACCTGCGGTTCGTGCGTTCGCACCCAGAGCAGTTTCGGGAGCGTGAACCCGGTCAGAGCGGGGTTGCTGACCAGCTCGATCACGCGTGCGGCACCGATCGTGTCCCGCAGCCACCGGCACTCAGCGTCGGTGCGCTGGTCGCACCAGATAATGGCCGGCCGGAGGACCTCGTCGGCGTCGTTCTCGAGGACGGCGCCGTGCATCTGACCCGAGAGACCGACGGCCCGGATGTCGTGCGACTGGACCCGGTCGTCCGCCACGACCCGTGCCACCGCCGCGCGCGCGGCGCGCCACCAGTCTGCCGGGTGCTGCTCGGCCCAGCCAGGCTGTGGCGACTCGAACGGGGCATGCGGCTCGGTCGCCCCCGCCAGGACCGTGCCCGCGTCGTTGACGATGACGGCACGCGAACCGGTCGTGCCGATGTCGAGGCCGAGGACGGACATGGCCCATACGATTACCACACGACCGTCGCTCTGCGCCATGCTGCCGCGCGGGGATAGAATGACGCCAGCAGACCCGGGAGCCGAGGATCGGTGGAGGACGGGCGATGAGACGCGTGCATGCAAGGGTCGTCCTCGCGGCGGCGGTCGGACTGAGCTGGTGGGGCGTCGGCGGCGGCGGCGCGGCGCAGGGCGCGACGCCGCGGATCCTGTATCTGACCCAGTCCGCCGCGTTTGCGCATCAGGTGCTCGACCACTCCGAGCAGGTGCTGCGGCAGATGGCCGCCGACTCGAGCGCGTTCGAGGTGACGGTCTCCCGCGACGCGTCGACGCTGACCCCCGCGCGCCTGGCCGACGTCGCCGCGGTCGTGTTCTACACGACGGGTGAGCTCCCGATGGACGCCTCCCAGAAGGCGGCGCTGCTGGCCTTCGTCAGAGGCGGCGGCGGGTTTGTCGGCGTGCACAGTGCCAGCGACACGTTTTACGAGTGGCCGGAGTACGGCACGCTCGTCGGCGGGTATTTCAACGGTCACCCGTGGACGCAGGAGGTCACGATTCGGGTCGAGAACCGGACGCACCCGGCCACGGCGCACCTCGGCCGGTCCTTCCGGATCGACGACGAGATCTATCAGTTCCGGAACTGGTCGCGTTCGCAGGTCGATGTGCTGCTCAGCCTCGATCTCGCGTCTGTCGACCCCACCGCAGACGGCATCCGACGGGACGACGGGGACTTTGCGCTCGCCTGGACCCGCACCGAGGGCGCCGGGCGCGTGTTCTACACGGCGCTGGGGCATCGTCCAGAGGTGTGGGACGACCCGCGCTTCCAACGCCACCTGCTCGGGGGTATCAGGTGGGCAATGGGATCCGATGCGCGGTGACGCACCCGGCGCGCTACGCCAGGATCTCTCGGACGACGCGCGCCGGTTCGACCCCCGTGAGCTTGGCGTCCAGTCCGCGGTGCTTGTAAGTGAAGCGCTCGTGGTCGATGCCGAACAGGTGCAGGATCGTCGCCTGGAAGTCCCGGATGTGGACCGGGTCTTTGACGATGTTGTACGAGAAGTCATCGGTCTCCCCGTAGACGACGCCGCCCTTGACGCCGCCGCCAGCCATCCAGAGGCTGAAGCAGCGCGGGTGGTGGTCACGGCCGTAGTCGGTCGGCGTCAGCCTGCCCTGGGAGTAGATGGTCCGCCCGAACTCCCCGCCCCAGATGACCAGCGTCTCGTCGAACAGGCCGCGCTCCTTCAGGTCCTGGATGAGCGCCCAGGCCGCGCGGTCGACGTCGGCGGCCTGTGCCGGCAGCACCATCGGCGCGAACGAGTGCACGTCCCAGCCGCGGTGATAGATCTGGACGAACCGCACGCCACGCTCGACCAGCCGCCGAGCCATCAGCGCCGCGTGCTGGAACTTGCCCGGCTGCTTCGCGTCCTCGCCCCAGCGCTCGAAGGTGCTCGCCGGCTCACTCGACAGGTCGGCCATCTCCGGCACCGACGCCTGCATCCGGAACGCCATCTCGTACTGCTCGATCCGTGCGAGGGTGTCCGGGCTGCCGATCGTCTCGTGCTGAATCTGATTCAGCTCGCTGAGCCCGTCCAGCATTCTGCGTCTGACCTCCCGTGACACACCCTCCGGATCCCGGAGATACAGCACCGGGTCGGCCCCGCCGCGCAGCCCAACGCCGGCGTACTTGGCAGACAGGAACCCGGCGCTCCACAGCTTCGCCGAGATGGCCTGCACGCCCGACCTGGGGTGGCTCTTTTCCGCGTTCATCACGACGAAGGTCGGCAGGTCCGCGTTCATGCTGCCGAGGCCATAGGCACACCACGACCCGATGCACGGCCGGCCGGAGATCTGCTGGCCGGTCTGGATGAACGTGATGGCCGGTTCGTGGTTGATCGCCTCGGTGTGCATCGAGCGGATGATGGCGATATCGTCGACCATCCTGGCGGTGTAGGGCAACAGCTCGGACAGCCACGCGCCGCTCTGGCCGTGCTGCGTGAACTCGAAGACGGACGGGGCGATCGGGAAACGTGACTGCCCCGAGGTCATGGTCGTCAACCGCTGCCCCTGACGCACCGACTCCGGCAGGTCCATGTCGTACCAGTCCTTCATCTTCGGCTTGTAGTCGAGCAGATCCATCTGCGGCGGCGCACCCATCATGTGGAGGTAGATGCACCGCGTCGCTGTGGGAGCGAAGTGCGGCAACGACGGCAGGCCGCCGAGCGCGTCGGGCCCTTGGGCCATCCCAAATGCATCGTCGGCCAGCAGATTGGCCAACGCGAGCCCGCCAAGGCCTGTGGCGACCGTGCCAAAGAACTGGCGTCTCGTCTCCGCGAGCACGGCTTCTCGGTATGGATGCATCGGGTCCCTCTCGGTGCCGCACGACGCGCGGCCGGGCGCGCTGGGTGACTGCTACTTGTTCAACACCTCGTCCAGGTTCATCAGTTGGCTCGCCAGCATGGTCCAGGCGGCCGATTCGGTGAGCCCCAGCGCGCCGTCGAACGGGGAGTCGCCGACAGCGAGCAGGCTGCGCGCCGCATCGGCGTCCGCGCGATACAGGTCGACGAATCCGTCGTAGGTCCGCTTCGCGACCGTGCGTTCCTGCCGGGTGAAGTCACGCGCCAGCAGACGGGTGGTCACATAGTCCAGCCGCCGGTCGAACTCCGCACCCGCCTCGCGCATCGCGCGTTGGGCCAGGTGGCGGGACGCTTCGATGAACTGCGTGTCGTTCATCGTCACCAGCGCCTGCAGTGGCGTGTTGCTTCGTTCGCGGCGCACCGTGGAGTGCTCGCGCGTCGGGGCGTTGAAGATGTCCATCGACGCGGGCGGCGCCGATCGTTTCCAGAACGTATACAGGCTCCGTCGATACAGCTTGTCTCCGGTGTCCTGTGCGTACACCCGGGTGTTGCTCTGGGGCATCGCCACCGTCGACCAGACGCCGTCCGGCTGATAGGGCTTGACGCTCGGGCCGCCGATCGTGCGCACGAGCAGACCGCTCGCGGCCAGCGCGTAGTCGCGAATCATCTCCGCATCCATCCGGAAGCGCGGGCCGCGCGAGAGCCGCCGATTGTCCGGGTCCTGCTCGAGCGAGTCTGCCGTTATCTGTGCCGACTGGCGGTAGGTGGACGACGTGACCAGCGTCCGGAAGAACTGCTTGACGTCCCACCCTGACTGGCGGAACTCGACCGCCAGCCAATCGAGCAGCGCCGGGTGCGACGGTGGCGCCCCCTGGGCGCCGAAATCCTCGCTGGTCGCGACCAGTCCGGTCCCGAAGAGCTGTTGCCAGAAGCGGTTGACGGTCACGCGGCTCGTCAGCGGATGCGACGCGTCGACGAGCCACCTCGCCAGCCCCAGACGGTTGCGTGGCAACGACTCGGCCATCGGAGGCAGGGCGGCGGGCGTGCCAGCCCTCACACGCGCGCCCGGCTGGTCGTACATACCGCGATACAGCACGTGTGCCTCCGGCTCGGTGTCGGGGAGCTCCTGCATCACGTGCGTGATACCGCCGCGTCGCCGGATCTCCCGCCACTCCCGGTCGATCTCCTGCGTGCGCGCGGCGAGCCGACGGTACTCGTCGTCCTCGATGCTGAGGTAGTAGCGCCGCAGCGCCGCGCGCTCCTCGGCCGTCAGCGCCTCAGGGGACTTCGCGCGGGCGCTCTCGAGCGCATGCCATTCGGCCACGACCTTTGCTTCCTGCACGGTGAGCGCGCGATTGAACACCCGCAGATCGGCGATGCCGCCACCCCCGAAGTGGCGGGTCTCGATCTCACCGTCCCGACCTCGCGCCAGGCCGCGGCCCAGCAAGAGCGGCAGGTCGGTATGGATGCTCCCCTCGACCTTCGCAAAGAACTCGCTCCCTTGCTCGTCGACCAGGTCGCCATCGCGGTAGACGTGCAGGCCGCCACGCTCGCCCGAACCGTCGTGGGTCACCACGATATGGGTCCACGCACCGGTCGGCATCCGCTTGGTGTTGATCGGGGCGACCCGCGCGGTCGTCGCCGCGCCGCCCGGCGCCGACCGGTCACCGGTCATCCGGAAGCTCAACTGCCGCGACCCGATCGTGATCGCCCATCCACGCGAGCTGTCCTCCTGGGCGTACTGACCGGCAACCACGAAGTTGCCCTCGTCCTCAGGTTGATAGATCCACATCGCGATGGAGAACGGCGCGTCGCTGTCCAGCGACAGGGACGGGAGCTCGGCATACGATGCGTCACCGAATCTCAGCGCCGGGTGCTGATGGGGACCCGCGTCGATGACCGCGCCCTGACGCAGTGCGATCGGGTGCCGGATGCCCTCGAGCATCACCGCGGGGCCGTTGGCATCCCGCAGCGCAAAGGTGAGCAGCTCGGCAGAGGCTTCGAGTGGGGTCGTCAGCGCACGATGTGCGCCACGTGTGAGCCACTCGACGAACACCGGATCGACCGCCGCGGCCCGAGCCTCGAGCTTGGCCGCGATGTCGGCCGTCTCCTGGCGCAGCGCTGTCCAGTGGTCGCGGTCGTCCGCGCGCGGGACGACCAGCACGGGCGGCGGGTCCGAGACGTTGCCGTCCATCACATACTGGGTCGTGTTCCTGAAGAACGCCGTCAGGGCGTAGAACTCGCGTTGCGCGATCGGGTCGAACTTGTGGTCGTGGCACGTGGCGCACCCGACCGTCAGCCCGAGAAACACGCTCCCGATGGTCTCGGCGCGGTCCTTGGCGTAGATCGCCTCATATTCTTCCGGGACGACGCCGCCTTCGTTGGTGGTGATGTTGTTGCGCTGAAACCCGGTCGCAATCAGCTGGTCGAGCGTCGGGTTCGGTAAGAGGTCACCCGCGATCTGCTCGATGGTGAACTCGTCGAACGGCTTGTTGTCGTTGAACGCCTGGATCACCCAGTCGCGATAGGCGTACATCTCACGATAGTTGTCGATGTGGATCCCGTGGGTATCGCCGTACCGCGCGGCATCCAGCCAATAGCGGGCGCGGTGTTCGCCCCAGTGCTTCGAGTCGAGCAGCCGGTCGACCAGCGTCTCGTACGCCTGGTCCGACGTGTCGCGCAGGAACGTGGCGAGCGTGCCGGGGTCGGGCGGCAAGCCCGTGAGATCCAGCGCGACGCGGCGGGCCAGGGTCCGTTTGTCGGCATCCGGCGCCGGCCGCAGCCCGTTGGCCTCGAGCCGGGCGAGGACGAACCGGTCGAGCGGACTGCGCACCCAGGCGGCGTCGGCGACGGCGGGAGGATCGTCCTGCTCGATCGTCGTGAACGACCAGTGCTGGTCCCACGACGCGCCCTCCTCGATCCACCGGCGCAGCACATCAATCTGCGCTGGAGACAGCGTCTTGTTGGACACCGCCGGTGGCGGCATCCGCAATCGCTCGTCCGCATGCGTGATGCGGGTATACAGCAGACTGGCCTCGAGATCCCCGGGCACGATCGTGGTGCCGTTCGGCCGCGCGGCGAAGGCACCGTCGTGGGTATCGAGCCGCAGCCGGGCCTGCCGGGTGCTCTGGTCCGGACCGTGGCAGCGAAAACAGTTGTCGGAGAGGATGGGACGCACCTCCCGCTGGAAGTCGACCGTACGCGGCGATGCCGTCTGCTGCGCCGCCACAGACGCGGGGA
Source organism: Acidobacteriota bacterium (assembly GCA_022562495.1). Taxonomy (GTDB): domain Bacteria; phylum Acidobacteriota; class Vicinamibacteria; order Vicinamibacterales; family UBA8438; genus NP936. The sequence continues at coordinate 4,244 of JADFPE010000055.1, read as the reverse complement.
CCGTCAACACGAACATCGCGAGAACACACAGGTGACGAGTGGACATCACGTTGACTCCGAAGGGTCGCAGCCCGTGGGGACAGTCCCATTGCCGTCGACCGGTCTCGGTGCGACGCAGGACTGTCCCCACGGACTGCTCGTTGCGTGGACCTGCCATGCGGGTCGCGCGGATCAGTATCCTTATACACCCGATTCGGGCATTATTCGACCGATGGCCAGATCAGTCCAGAGAGACCGGCTGGCGGTACCCGTGGGCCTCACCCGACTCGCGGCCGCTACAGGAAAAGAGGAGGGTCGCATGCACGACCGACATCTCGCTCGGTTCGGTGCCGTCATTGCGGTCGCATCGCTCGCCGGGCTGCTCGCCGGTGGACAGCAGCTCTCAGCCCAGACTTCCACGCCGGACGACTGGACGCCGCCGCGGATGGCGGACGGCCGGCCCGACCTGCAAGGGGTCTGGCTGAGTAACACCGCGACCCCCTTGCAACGCCCGCGCGCCTTTGCCGGGCGTGCACGCCTGACCGACGACGAGGTCGCGAGGCTGCGCGAGCGGGCGGAGCGGATCTTCAGGAACGGGAGAAGCGCGTTCACCACGCCCGAGGGGGCATTCTTCGCGGCGGTGGAGAACGTCGACACGTACAGCGCCCAGTCGACCAGCAGCTCCATCGGGATGGTCGATCTGGAATTCACCAACCGCACGTCATTGGTGGTCGATCCGCCTGATGGACGGATTCCGCCGTTGACGCCGGAGGCGCGAGCGCGCGAGGCGGCGGTCGCCAGGGGATGGCAATTCAAGACCGGTCCGGAGGACTTCAACAACTTCCACCGCTGCATCACAACCGGGGTGCCGCGGCTGGGCGGGAACTTCGGCGCCGGCCCGTACACCTTTTACCAGATCGTGCAAACACCGCGACATGTCGCGTTCATCAGTGAGGCGTTCCACGACGCGCGGATCATTCCGCTCGACGGGCGGCCGCGTCTGCCGGAGCGCATGCGCCAGTGGAACGGCGATTCGCGGGGGGCGTGGGAGGGCGACACGCTGGTGGTGGAGACCCGCAACTTCTCGTCCAACAGCTACTTCCGAGGCGCGGCCGAGGGCCTGCATCTCGTCGAGCGGTTCACACGGAGCGGCCCCGATACGCTCACCTACGAGATGACCTTCACAGACCCGACCACCTGGGCGTCGCCGTGGACGGCCGAGATCCCCCTGAAGCGGCGCGACCAGGCGATCTATGAGTTCGCCTGCCACGAGGGGAATCACTCGATGGTCGGCATGCTGAGGACAGCGCGTCTCGAGGACACCGCCGCGAACAACGGGGATCGGCGAACCGGTGGGCGATAGCCCGCGAACGCCTCACGCGCGTTGCTGACCGCGTCCTCTCGCGTGTCGCCGTGCGAGTAGCCACCCGGCAGCGCGGGGCAGTGAGCGACATCGCCGCCAACCTGCTGCATGTCGATCACCCGAAGATCTCCGCACGCAGTCGCGGCGACCCGCCCGCCTGATGATCGCCTGACCCGGGTTCAGCCGCTGAACCTGGCGGGCAGTCCAGGCTGCCCATGAGCCCGGCGGCGATCTCCACGCGCGCAGTCACCGCGAGAGCTGTCTGACGCGGACACGGAGCGCTGCAGCCGGCCGGCCTGCGTACGCCGCGCGCCAGCCTCCCAGTCAGAGACGGCGTGCGAACCGGCAGGAGCGGTGTGGCAGGCTGGGCGTCTCCCCATGCGACCGCGCGCCGGCTGTGGAGCAGACCGGCGGACCGGTACCTGCCACCTCATCTGTTATATGAGTCAGGTTGCCAAACCGGCTGTCACCCCTGATGAACAAGACGCAGCGACGCGCGGCCAAGCAGAAGGCACACGAGCGCCGGCACCGAGCCAACCGGCAGCGACGGCGCGACAGCGACGTGTGCGCGCACCTCCTGTTCGAGGCCGGCATGGCGTGGGATGTGGAGCAGGACACCGACAGAGCGCGGCAGTTGCTGGAAAAGGCGCTCCGCCTCCGGCCGAGCCACACCGAGGCCCGCCAGCGGCTGGCCGAGTTGCTGTTCGAGACCGGGCGCGATGACGAAGGGTTGGCGCACTACGCGCAGCTGTCGCGTCCGCCGGACTGGCCGCTGCTCGTGCACATGGCGGCCATGGCGGCCTGGCGGTTGGGTCGTGTCGAGTCGGCGGCGGCGTTGCTCCGCGAGTTTCTCGACCAGACCCGGTACGCGCGACCCCTGCAGCCGTTACGACGGGCGGCGCGAACCCTGCTCGCCGAGTGCAGAAAGGAAGTCAGGCGCGCGAAGCGGCAGGCCGCGCGCGCGGTGCCGGGCGCCGAGGCGCTCCCGTTGCTCCGAGCCATCGACACGGAGGCGGCCCCGGTCCCGGCGCCCGTGACCCCCGTGCCCACGCCGACGGTGCCCGACGCGGAGGCGGCGCTGCCACCGTTCCCGAGCGTCCCGCTGCCACCGCTCGAGATCCGTTTCGAGGTCCAGGACCGAGAGTTTCTGGCCGGTCTGGCGCCGGGCCAGGCCGCGGCGCCGGTCCGCGACGTCCTGCTGCGCCGCGACTACGCGAGGCTGCGCCTGCAGAAAGGCTTCGACGAGCTCGTTTCGCTCGCGGCCATTCGCGACGTGGTGCACTTCCGCTACCAGCTGGACACGGTGCGGCGGATCGTACGCGATTTCCGAGGCCGCGTCCTCCTGGCAGACGAAGTGGGGCTGGGCAAGACGATCGAAGCCTGCCTGGCCCTGAAGGAATACTGGCTGCGCGGCCTGGTACGCAAAGCGCTGATCTTGACACCGCCCTCGCTCGTCAGCCAGTGGGTGGACGAGCTGACGTCGAAGTTCGGGATGACGCCCGTCACGCCAGACGACGCGCCCACGAGCGGTGCTGGACACACCACGTGGCGCGATCACCCGCTCGTGGTGGCCTCGCTCCCGTTCGTGCGTCAACCGGCGCAACGCGACCAACTCGTGGCGATCGACTACGACCTCGTGATCGTGGACGAGGCGCACTGCGTGAAGAACCGAGGCACCGCCGCCTGGCAGCTGGTCAACGACCTGAAGAAGCGCTTCCTCCTGTTGCTCACCGCCACGCCGGTGGGCCACGATCTGTCGGAGCTGTACAACTTGATCTTGCTCCTGCGGCCGGGGCTGCTCAAGACCCAGGCGCAGTTCCGGCGCGAGTACGGCCGGCGGCACGCGCTCGACGACCCGACGCGCCGGGAAAAACTGCGCACACTGCTGCGCGAGGTGATGGTGCGCAACACGCGGGCGCGCATCGACTTGAAGCTGCCGCGGCGGGTGGCGGCCACGCAGGTGGTGCAACCCGATTCGGCGGAGGCCGCGGTGCTCGACACGCTGAGTGCGTACATTCGCCGCCGCTACCACGACGCGACGGCCGCCGAGCGGTGGCGTCTGCTGACGCTGCAGATGCAAGCCGGGAGCAGCCCGGCCGCTCTGCGATCGGGCCTCCGCAAGACCGTCGCGGCGACCGAACCCGACGGTCTCGGCGACGTCGCCCGGGCGCTGGAGCGCGTGGCGACCTCGGCCAAGACGACAGCGCTCATCGACCTGGCGCGGCGCTCGCGCGAGAAGAAGATCGTCTTCACCCACTTCCGGGCCACGCAAGACGAGCTCCGCCAGGCGCTCGGTACCGCGGGGTTCGACGTGGCCATCGTGCACGGCGGCCTGACCGCCTCGGAGAAGGACCGCGCCATTGCCGCGTTCGAGGCGCGCGCCGAGATCCTGCTGTCGAGCGGGATTGGCGGCGAGGGCCGCAACCTCCAGTTCTGCCGGACCGTGATCAACTACGACCTGCCGTGGAACCCGATGACGATCGAGCAGCACGTGGGGCGGGTGCACCGCATCGGCCAGGAGCGCGACGTGTACGTATTCAACTTTTGCCTCGCCGGCAGCGTCGAGGAACGCATCCTCGCGATACTGCACGACACGATCAACCTGTTCGAGCTGGTCGCCGGCGAGATCGAGATGATCCTCGGCCATCTGGACGACGAGCAGGACCTTGCGAGCGTGGTGATGGACGTGTGGGCAACGAACGCGACACCCACCGAGCGCGACGCGGCCTTCGAGGTGCTCTCGACGCGGATCCTGACAGCGAAGACGCGCTATGAGCAGACCCGCGATCTCGACCAGTCCTTGTTCAGCGAGAACTACGAAGTCTAGCAGTCCGTGGTGACACCCCGCGTCGCACCGAGAATGGCGATGCGCCCGGCTGACAAGGCGCGCCGAGGGAGAATA
>JADFPE010000054.1 GCA_022562495.1 Acidobacteriota bacterium | reverse complement strand
GTGCCATCAAGCGGCGGTGATACCAGCCCTCCCGGGGAACGAGCGCCTCAATCTGCCCGAAGAACGGCGACACACCGCGATTCGGCTCGATGCAGCAGACCATCGACCGCACCGGCGCGGGAAAGGCCTCACCGGAGCAGCGAAGCCCTCAGCGCGAGGCGTCTCCTCGCCACAACACACAACCACACAACCCCCAAACGATTTTGTGGGAAGGCTCTTAGAGCAGATCCTGATGACGCTGGCCGCAAACGCCCGTGACGCGATGCCCGAGGGAGGGAGCCTGCATCTGAGGGTGACGACGGTCGATGCGGATGCAGGCTTTTTGACACACCATCCAGAGGCGCAGCCCGGTTCGTACATGGCGCTGACGGTCAGCGATACCGGGTGCGGCATGGACAGCGCGACCGCGACGCGCGCGTTCGAGCCGTTCTTCACGACGAAAGAGCCGGGGAAGGGCACCGGCCTCGGTCTCTCCATGGTGTCTGGGATCGTCAAGGACAGCGGCGGGTTCATCCGCGTGGACAGCACGGTCGGCCGCGGCACGACGTTCCACCTGTATTTCCCGAAGGTCGACGCCCCCGCGGACCCTGTGTTGGGGGCCGACGCGCCGGCGGCGGCGCCGGTCGGTCGGAAAATGGTGCTCGTGGTCGAAGACCAAGCCGACCTGCGAAAGCTGATCACGGAGTGGTTGGCGGAAGAGGGCTACGCCGTCCTGGTTGCCTGCGATGGGGACCAGGCACTACAGGTCTGCGCGTCGGCTGAACGGCCGATTGACGTGGTGCTCACCGACGTCGTGATGCCCAACATGAGTGGCCCCAAGCTCGTCGCCCGACTCACGGAGCAGGATCCCCATCTGCGGGTGATCTACATGTCGGGGTACTCCAGCGATGCCCTCAGACACCAGGAGATCCCGTTTCTGCGGAAACCGTTTACGCTGGCGCACCTGGCTCAACGGCTGCGTGAGGTACTGGACACTGCTGACTCGGGACACTAGCGGCCCGCCGCCCCCACCCTCCAGCGACCGCCTCGTTCACCGGATATAACCCAGGCTGCGCAGCCGTCGGAGCTCCTCCGGGCTGAGCCCCTCCGCGGCGTCCTCATCGGTCGGCAGTGTGCGCGCCTCGGCATAGCGCAGCCGGCCGGCCAGCTCCTCTGTGAGTCGCTCGACGATGTCGGGGTGATCGGCCGTGACGTCATGGTGATTCAACGGGTCGTCGGCGTGGTCGTAGAGCTCGAATTCCGGCATCCCCTCCGGCGGGTCGACGTTGCGTACCAGCTTCCATCCGTCCGAGACCACCGAATACTGGTCGACGTCGTAGTCGGCGCGCTCCCGATTGCTGGGAATCCGTTTCCGCTCGCTGAACGCCGGCCGATCGATCCATCCGAGCGAGGTCGGGTCCGCGGCGCTGACCACCAGCGGCAGCAGGCTCTGGCCCTGGGCCGTCTCTGGGACCGGGATGCCGGCCAGTTCGAGCAGCGTCGGCATCAAGCTGAGCGACTCGACTGTGCGGTCGACCACCATGCCTGCCGGTAACACGCCAGGCCAGCGCAGCAGCAGCGGAACGTTGACGCTTTCGCCATACACCGTGTTGCCGTGCCAGCCCCACCCGTGGTCGAGGAACTCCTCGCCGTGGTCGCTGAGGAAGGCGAACAGCGTGTCGTCGGCCACGCCGTGCTCTTCGAGCCCTTCCATCAGCCGGGCGATCTCAGCGTCGAGGCCTCGGATCGAGCCGTCATACCAGTCGAGCTGGTGTGAGACGTAGACGTCGGGGTCGACCCCCGCCGCCTCCAGCTCCTCCCGATTGGGGAACCGCTCTGGCCCGAACCGGTTCCCGTCGGCCACCCGCCGATCGTCGCCCAGCGACTCGCCAACCTGCTCGAGTCGCGCTGCATGCTCCTCCTTGCCGGTCGGCGACGCCCACAGCAGGTCGTAGGGCGGATACGGCTCGAACGGGTCGTGCGGGTCGAAGACGTGGATGAAGGCGAAGAACGGCACATCGTCGTGGTCGTCGAGCCAGGTCAGAAACCGGTCGACGTAGGTCCGGGCCGTCTTGGCGCCGCTGTGCCCGAGATCGTCGTTGTCGATCGACGCGCGCTCGTGCAGGACCTCTGCACCCTGGTGCAGGTTGCTCAGCTTGCCGGTGAACGACACCGACGAGGTGGCGAACGTGGCGTATCCCGCGCCGCGGAACGCCTCAGCCAGCGTCGTGGCACCCGAGGGTAACCGGTCGGCCATGCCGACAATCCCATGTGACGCCGGGTAGATCGAGCTCAGCAGCGACGGGACCGCCACCTTGGTCCACGTGGCCGGCGAGATCGCATCGGCAAACCGGACGCCCTCGGCCGCCAGCCTGCTCAGCCGCGGCGCCGTCGCGCGTCCGTGGCCGTACATGTCGAGGTGGTCGCGTCGCAGGGTGTCGGCCAGAAAGACGATGACGCCCTGTGGCGTCCGCGATCCTCCATCGGCGAGCGCCGCTCGCGCCTCGGTGTTCGTGCTCGCCGCGCGGGTCGGACGCGCGCCGCTGTTGCGCACGACCGGCGTGCCCCAGAAGCCGACCAGTCCGTCCTCGTCGCCGTCGAGCGAGAGCGACAGCGTCACCTGTTGTCCGGCATACGCGCCGAGTTCGATCCGTCGAGTCTCCCAGCGGCGCGGTAGCGTGACCGTGCGGCGCCAGAGCGTGGTCTCACCCGACCCTGTGGTCACCCCCACTGTGAACGTCACCGGCGCGTCCTCGATCGTGCCGACCGCCAGCTCCAGCCACGGATGGGCCGGCAGCTCGAGGTCGATCGTCAGCCGCTCCGGTGCGCGGCTGACGATCGTCTCGCGATAGATCTCGTCGAGCCCCTGCCATCCCGGACCGGAGGCGACCGATCGGAGGTGCTCCTTGCGTGGGATCAGCCGGACCGACTCGATCGCAAACTCGGCGTCGGCCGCGTCGGTCGGCTGCACCAGGATGTGCCGCAACCTGCCGATCGAGAACGACCGCCCCGGGTTCTCCAGCCGGTAGGTGTGCACCTCGTCGCCCGGCTCCAGCTCGGCGTAGAGCGGTGGCTCGGGCGCGTTGCGAATCGTCCGGAGGATCCGATCCTCGTTCAGCTGGCGGCCGCCGTTGAAGGTGACGCCGACCCGCGTGCCCGCCGAGACGCGCATCGTGATCTCGACCGCCTGGAGCAGGTCGTTCTCGTCCAGGCTGTCGGGGCGCATCGCGTGCAGCAGCCCCAACTCGCCGCTCGTGCCGACGAGCCGGCCCTCAACGACCCCGAACCCCTCGATGTCGTGATACGCCGCCCAGCCGAACGTCTCGCGGCGATCTGCTTGTGCTGCCTGCTCGCCGTCGTCGTCGTCGTCGTTCGCGTCATTCGAATCAGGGGGATCGGGCAGCGGGACCGTCCCCGTACCGTCGAATCGCCACTCGGTCGGCTCCACCGGGTCGACGGCGACGGTGCCCTCGATCGTGGCCGCGTCGAACAGGTCGAGCAGCCGGATCGCGACCGGCTCGGGTGACCCTCCGCAGGATGCGAGCACGAGAGCCGTCACAAGGAGGACGATGGAACCTGCTCGGCGCATGACGAGAACCTCCGCTGGGTGTCGGGACCCAGGCATGATACACCCGGGACATCAGCGGGATGCCTGAAGGCGAAGGCGGAAGGCGGAGACCCGATCGGGCGGGTTGTTGCCCAGAGCCCAGAGCGCGGTATGCGGCCTCCTCGCGTCTTGTGGGGCGGGCGCCTCGACGCCCCACAACGGGAAGTTCTTCTTGGGCGGACCCTGAGCAGCGACCATCTTCGACGAAGGGACTGTTCGCGATGACGGAGCCGCGTGCGTCGAGCATTCACCCTGTCGACCACTGCCGACAAGTACAATCATCCGGCGGTTGCGGCATGCTTTGAGACGGATCGGGAGACGCGCGACGCGCAGGGTACGCCCAATCTCGTTGGAGGGAAGAGATGAGTAGGTATTCGATTGCCGAGTTCGTGTCCAGCACGTCGCAGAAAGATCGCGGGGAGGGACTGTTCGAGCTGGAGAGCGACCGGATGCTCGAGGTCAACCTGAGCGGACGGGTCTGGACCAAGATGGGTTCGATGGTGGCCTACAAGGGCGACATCAAGTTCAGGCGGGAGGGCATCCTCGAACATGGCCTGGGTCGGCTACTGAAGAAGAGCTTCACAGGAGAGGGTGTGCGGCTGACGCAGGCGGAAGGCAGGGGATCGCTCTACCTGGCCGACATGGGCAAGAAGGTGTCGATCCTCGAGCTCCAGGGGGAATCCCTCTTCGTGAACGGCAACGACCTGCTGGCCTTCGAGGACGGGATTCAGTGGGACATCAAGATGATGCGCAAGGTGACGGCGATGCTGGCTGGGGGCCTGTTCAACGTGAAGCTCGAAGGCACCGGCATTGTAGCGATCACCACCCACCATGACCCGATGACGCTCCACGTCTCGGCCGATCATCCCGTCACGACGGATCCCAATGCGACCGTGGCCTGGTCCGGCACCCTCGTCCCGGAGTTCAAGGCGGATGTGTCGCTGAAGACCTTCCTCGGCCGCGGCAGCGGAGAGTCGATCCAGATGTTCTTCCGCGGGGAGGGCTTCGTCGTCGTGCAGCCGTACGAGGAAGCCCACCTCCAAGCCCGAACGTAGGACAATGACGTCGAGTCCACTCCTCGACCTGCCAGACGCGGCCCATGCCTCCTCCCCGAGGAGGGCGATCACGTCGTAGTGCCCGAGGCGCGTGCCGGCGGACAAGGGCATGATCTGTGGGAGCCGAGACCCGAGTCGTTCTACGCCCCCGCGGTCAACGGTTCCACCCTTCGGCGCAGCAACGCCCACAGAACACCCACGTGCGTATCCTCAGAGAGTCTGGCGTGCCGGACGGCTGTTGGTCGGGGGTGTGCCGGCCCGCGAGCAGGCCGGCACAGGTGGATCGCACGCCGGGTCAATCGACCCGGCGGTACTTCCGGATGATCTGCTGGTTGCGGCCCATGAGCGTGAACGTCCGGGCCGGCATGTCGTAGTCCCACCGGAGCGTCTGCGCCGCGTCTTCGAGAATAAGGTGATCACCCTCACGGGTGATCTCGAACGTGCGCATCGGAATGTCACTGACTCGCAGCGTCACGTCGTCGGACGAGGGGCCGCGCCGGTCTTCCGAACGCTCGTAGCCGTAGGTCCAGGTGGTGGGGCCCCAGCGGTAGGTGCCGTAGCCGGCCGTCGACTCGTAGCCGTCGGCCCCGTCGCGGTGACGGGTGGCCATCACGAGGCCGTCATGGACCATCCACCGCCCGTCCATCTCCGGCGGTCGCAGCACCCGCCCGTCGACGTGCCACTCGATCAGGGTCCACGTCCCCTCGACGACGGCCCGAACCTCGGCCGGTGGCTGAGGGGCCTGCGTCTGCGCCGCCTGCGGCTGGGTCGTCGCGATCAGCATGCCCACCACGGCTGCCGCCATCCCCAGGGTCGTGAGCCGCGGTCGGTGCGTCATATCGGTTATCCTCCGGAGGTCTGTGTTCGGGTCGGTTCGAGACGATGATACGTCAGTGCCGTAGACTTCTCGGCATTCGCCGGCGGCATCGTCGGCGCGGTTCCGGATCGGTCCGGGCCCGGCGCTTCTCGACTCTTCGCAGCGGAGCAGATTCCATGACGAGCATGACAAGACGGTGTGCGCTGGCGATCGGGTGTCTCGCAGTCATGACCGGGTGCGGGTCGCCCGACCCGGATCCGGTGGCGACGGCCGTCTCTCCAGAAGACGAGATTGTGCTGACCGAACCCTCACCGGTCGACGGCGTGACCTTTCGGTTCGTCGAGACCAACGGCATTCGCATGCGCATCGCCGAAGCAGGCGACGAGGGGCCGGTCGTATTGCTGGTCCACGGCTGGCCCGAGTCGTGGTACTCGTGGCGTCATCAGATACCGGCCCTGGCGAACGCGGGCTACCGCGTGGTCGCCCCGGACATGCGCGGCTACGGCGAGACCGATGCGCCGGCGGCGGTCGACGACTACGACATCGTGCATCTCGCGGGCGACATGGTCGGGCTGCTCGACGCGCTCGGTGAGGATCAGGCGATCATCATCGGCCACGACTGGGGTGCCCTGGTCGCGTGGTACAGCGTGCTGCTGCACCCCTCACGCTTCTCGGGGCTGGTGGCCATGAGCGTGCCGTACGGCGGGCGCTCCGCGCAGTCGCCGCTCGATGGCTGGCAGGCCCAATTCGGTGACAACTTCTACTACATCCTGTACCACCAGGAGCCAGGGGTGGCCGAGGCCGAGTACGACGCCGATCCACGCGGGCTGCTGAGCCGGCTGTACCTGTCGCCCAGCTCGCCGCGCGAGCCGCCCCAGATCACCGACCCGCTGCGCTCCGCGGGCGGGTGGATCGGCCGGCTGGGCGCCCCGACGGAGCGGCCGGCCTGGTTGAGCGAGGCCGACCTCGACTACTACGTGTCGCAGTTCGAGGCGGCCGGCTTCCGCGGCGGCGTCAACTATTACCGCAACTTCCACCGCAACTGGGAGATCACGCCCCAGCTCGCGGATGCCCAGGTCATGGTGCCGACCCGTTTCATTGCGGGCGAGCAAGACGTCGTCATTGCCGGGGCCACCGAGGCGGCGTTGACCGCCATGATGGCGCCGGTCGTGCCCGACTTGCGCGGCGTCATCCTGCTACCGGATGCCGGGCACTGGGTGCAGCAAGAGTTGCCGGAGGAGACGAACGCGGCGCTGCTGGACTTCCTGGCCGGCCTCTGAGGTCCGGTCCGGACGCCGACCCCGGCGCGCTCAGTGCTGCCGGCGCCGTGCCGGCGGGGGGACTCTAGCAGCCCGCACAGCGTGGCGTTCACCACGAGGGGCCCACCTCGATCACCAGCGCGCCCACCTCGATAGCGAAGCCCGTCACCGGCAGGTGTTGTATTCCCAGAAGTTTTTTCAGCAACGTCGTCGTAATTGTTTACCGCCCAGTGACCGAAGTCGGAACCACACGATCTGGCGATGGTGTTCGACCTGCCCATCGCACCACATGGCTCCGGGGTCGAACGCCAGTCCTCCGGCCGCGGTTCACGGCCCGCTGAGACTCGAGTGTAGACAGGCACTGAGCACCCTGGCCCACCGTCGGCAAGGCGCGGCTTATTGGAGCGGAATGGCGGGAGGTGGCGGCGCACCTTCCTGAGCGGTACGGATTCGACGGGGGCTCTGATAGAGTGTGCCGCCCTGGTTGGTCCCGAAAAATCGGCTGCCGCCGTAGATCTCGGGCTCGGCGCCCACGAAATACGTCGCGGCCGCCCGCTTGGCTCTCAAGCCGTTGCACGACACCTGCGTGCCGGCGCGGCGGCCTCGTTTGAACCGGAAGCGATAGCCGCCCCGTCGCAGATTGTTGCGGTTGAGCTCTGGGCTGATGAAGCCATCGCCGCCCGCGAGTGGTGGGCGGGTCAGCCAGAGCATCGACGGGGCATAGAAGCCGTAGGCGCAGCTGGCCGCGAACGTCGCCTGGCCGCTGTTGACCGCGCGGAGCAGGCCGACGGCCGCGCTTTCCAGCGCGGCGGCACGCGCGCGACTCAACACGGGCACCGCCACGGCCGCCACGATGCCGATGATCGTGACAACCAGCAGAAGCTCTATCAAGGTGAAGCCGATGTCGTGCCGTGTCCGGGCCGCCGGCGCGCTCCGACCAGCCGCCCCCGCCGCGGCGGCTGGAGACGTCATGGCTGGGTTGCCCCTGTGCCGACCACAACGCTGGATTGACCCTCGGCGGTCACCGTCCACTCGATAGGGCCGACGTTGTCGGGAATCAGGGCCAGGTGCTCGAACGATGCCCGGTCTCCGGGTCGCAACCATGCCTCGATCTCGTCGTCGGGATAGGCGGTCTCGGCCGCGACGAGCGTGCCGCTCGATGCCTCGTGGACGTCCAGCTCGATGGCCGGGCTGAACACCGCGATGTCGCCCACGTTGTGGACAATGCCCCGTACGATCAGCTCTCCATTGCGGTAATCGCTCGAGCGAATCGTCACGAGCAGGATCGGCTGGGGTTCGCGAGTGGCGTCGGCTGCGCGGTCTCGGGTCAGGACGCTCGCACCAAGCACCGACCCGAGAATCGACAACAGGACTCCCATCAGCAGGCCTCTTCCCCAGCGCGCCTTCGGCGTTCCGCTCAAACCGAGCACACAGCCCGCAGAAACTCCGACGAAGCCCGCGCCGAGCCACAGGCCTGGCGCAAGAGTTGCCGTGAAGCCGCCCGCGACGAGCAGGTATCCGATCAACTGAAGCCAGCGTCGTTCGTCGTCTGCGGGTGTGGATACCGCCGCTGCCGGTGTCTTCGAGGCCGTCGTCTGCTTCAGGGTAGGGGCGCTCGCCCTGACGCTCGATGTCACGGGAGGCGGCGGGCTCCGGCGCCGTGCACCTTGGCACCGGCCGCAGATCGTGGTCCCGTCGCTGAGCCGGGTCCCGCACTCTGCGCACCTCGTCATGACGAGTTCGTCACCAGGCATGGATGGCTCAGTGTCCTCGTTCTGACCTTCAGTGGGTGCTCGTGGAAACCGCAGTCAGCCCGGTGGACACCGCCACGGGCCCCATGGACGTCACATCGGGTCGAATCTTGAACTGTCTGACCGTAGAGTTGAGCGATTCGGCGTGTTCGTAGAGTGCCCCGAGCTGGTCGAGCGCTTCTGCGCTCGCACCGGTGGTGATCGCGGTTCTCAGCGACCCGAGTCTCATTTGCAGGTCCGCAGCCTGTTCCTCGATACGATTGATCTTGCTGGCCAGCTTGTCGATCATGTTGTTCATGGCCGCCTCCTCCTTTTGGAGGTAGTCCCTCTTGCGCAACACAGCTCGGGTGACGAGGTCGCCATCCCCGATGCCGCCCAGCAGCTGGCGCAGCTGGTGGAGCGGTCCGGCAATTCGGTGCGACACCAAGATGGAGTGCAACCCGAGACAGGAAAAGGTCAGTATCAGCGGCAGCCAGATCGTGTCATCGAGGAGGAGGAACTGCTGGGCGACGCGCTCGCGCGCAAAGAACGACCCGTCGGCGTTCAGCAGCTGCACGACCAGCGGGCCGAACAGCGAGACGAGGAAGACCAGGAGGATGACGAAGAAGTACGCGAGGTTGACCCTGAGCATCCGGTACTGTAGTTCGTCGATTAAGACCCGCTTGCGTCGGTCTGGTTGCTTCGCCATGTGAACCCCTTCGCCATGGGAGAACGGCTGGCCCAATCGGGCCGCGGATGGACAGAACTCTTCCGTAGTCGGCCGTCCGACCAATCACGACAGGCGTGCAATTGTGAGACCAGCCCGGCTACGTCGGATGGGAAGGGGTTATTCTCTTTTGAATCAACGTGTTACAACGATTCAACAGGGATCGTTGGTGCACGTCTGTGCCATTCGTGATGTGCCGGAACGGAGCATCGTGACAGTCTTGGGGTGGAGCCCGCGCGCAGATGGAACCTGGAGACACGGCGCGCAACGTCACGTTGGCGGGCGGCAGACAGCGTAGGGCAGGTACCACCAGAATCAAGCGTGTTGCGCTCGACGCGGGCAACTATGCGGATCACAGGAGCCCGATCGGCACGTCGCGCAGGCGTTCCTGGATGGTACCCGGGAGGCCCAATCCGGTGTCGGCGCCCAATCGCTTCAGCAGCTCGGCGGTCTCCGGCCAGCTCTGGAACTGGAACGACTGCTTGGCGCCCTCGGCCATGCGGTAGGCGGTGCGGCCGCGGAAGTCCCTGGCGTCGATGTCGGCGCCTTGGGCCACCAGATACTCGATGACCTCGTTCAGGCCACGAAATGTGGCGCCGTGCAACGCGGTGAAGTCCGCCTCGTTGATGGCGTTGACGTCGGCCCCGGCCTCGACCAGGAGCCGGACCGCCTCCTCGGCGCTCTCCGACCGAACCCCCCGGGGCTCCCGTGGGGTGTATGTGGCCCGGCCGAGTCCGGCGGCCGCCATGAGCGGCGTCGTGCCGTCGTCAGTCGTCAGATGCAGATCGGCCCCGGCCGCCAGGAGCGCCCGGAGGATCTCGGCGCTGCTCCCGGGACGACTCGGGGTGACGCTGAACCCCTGACTCCCGGCGCCGTTCATAGCGAAGGCAGCGACCCACAGCGGCGTCGCGCCGCGCATGTCGCCGGTGCCGGGCGCGAACGGCTCGAACGCCCCTTTCTTCGGGTAGCCGATGTAGAACATCAGCATGGCGGAAGAGGTGATCCGGGTGTTCGGGTCTGCGCCCCGCGCCAGGAGCGCCTCGACCAGCGTGAGGCGCGCAGTTGCGGTCAGCCGCCCGCCGGCTCGTCCGTGCCGCCGGCTCCACTCGGCCAGCCACGTGCCGACGCCACCGGCGGCGGCGTGGAGGGCGCTGACGCCGCCCATCTGGCCGTGCGGGTCGGCGCCCTGCTCGAGCAGGAACAGCGCGAACTCGTCCTGGCCGCTGACGATCGCGAACGGCAGCACATGCGTGCCGTCGGTGTCGGTGTCGTTCACATCGACCCCGGTCGCGATCAGCGCCTCGGCCATCTCGATGTCGCCATTGCGGGCGGCGAACATCAGCGGACTGAACCCGACCGTCGTCGACCGCGCGGGGTCGGCGCCCCGGTCGAGCAGCAGCCGGACGGTGTCGGGGTGCGGCGCCGCCAGTGCCCACATCAATGCGGTGCTCCCGGTCTCGACCGTGGCGGCGTTCACGTCGGCGCCGTGGTCGAGCAACGTCCGTACGATCGCCAGGTTGCCGGTGCGCGCGGCGGTCATCAACGGCGTCAACCCGCTCGTCTGGGCAGCGTTGGCGTCGGCGCCCGCCCCGAGCAGCCGCTCGACCATCGGGAAGCCGGCGTTCTCGGCCGCGCGTGCCAGCGCCGTCACGCCATGGTCGTCGGTGGCGTTCACGTCCGCGCCCGACCGCAGCAACAGGTCGACCGTGTCGAGGGCGTCCCAGTGGGTGGCCCACAGCAACGCGGTCGCGCCGTCGGCCCGCGGCGCGTTCACGTCGACGCCCTCGGCAATCAGCGCCTGCACCGTCGGTGTGTCCTGGTCGGCGACGGCGGTCACCAGCCGCAGATCCTGCCCGGTGGCGGTGGCTGCGGCAAGGGCGAACACGACCGGAAGCGCCAGGGAAGCCACGTTGGTACGCATCGTTTGACCCTCGCGAATGGACGACTGTGATGGGTCAACTATACGCCACCGCGTGGCCGAAAAGGGATTGATGCCGGTTTCGGAAGCGGTGGGAGCGACGACTTCGGGAACAGACCGCCAAGATTGCCCGACACCTGACGTCCGAAGCCTGAACCCGGGGAGCCGGCTGCGGCGTTGTCGTCGGCCTGCCGGACAGACTCCCGTCTCCATTTCCCGTATACTGAGGGCCTCCGGAAAATACCCGAAGGAGACAGGAGTCAGGAGCAACCTGAGGGCTTCGCCATCTTTTCTGTCAGCCTCCCAGGCCTTTCCACACGCACCAACCGACAAGCTGACGGCCATGGTCAAACCAAGCTCGCTCATCACCATCCTCCTGGCCGGGGCCGTCCTGGCCGGGGTCGGGCATCTGCCGCGTGCGCGGCTGGCGGCCGCCGGCGCCCAGTCCGCCGCCGACGTCCCATCACGCGAGCTGCTCGACCGCTACTGCGTCACCTGTCACAACGAGCGGCTCCAGACCGCCGGGCTCATGCTCGACCGGGTGGACCTCGCCCAGGTGGGGGTGAACGCCGAAGTGCTCGAGAAGGTTGTTCACAAACTGCGCAGCGGGCAGATGCCGCCCGAGGGACGGCCACGTCCCGACGAGGCGGTCGTCGATGCCTTCGCGACCTCGCTCGAGACGGCGCTCGACCGGGCGGCGGCCGACAGACCGAACCCCGGTCGCGTCGCATCCCGCCGGCTGAACCGCCTCGAGTATGTGAACGCCATCGAGGACCTGCTCGGGCTCGAGGTCAACGGCGAGGAGCTGTTGCCGTCGGACATGGCCGGGTTCGGGTTCGACAACAACGCCGACGTGCTCTCGATCACGCCGGCGCTGATGGCCCGCTACATCACCGCGGCGACGAAGATCAGCCGGGCGGCCATCGGCAGCCCCGACAACCGTCCGGTCATGCAGGTCTACCAGGTCGGGTTCGAGCGCCGCGACGTGCGTGCCGGCGAGGAGATGCCGTTCGCGACCCACGGCGGTCTCGCCGTGCGTCATCACTTTCCCCTCGACGGTAACTACATCTTCGCGATCCGGCTCAAGCGGAACGACACGATCGAGACGATCGACGGCATCGCGGAGAACGAGCATCAGATCGAGGTCCGGCTTGATCATGCCCTCGTGAAACGGTTCACGATCGGCGGCAAGTTTCCCGGACCCGACCCCGGTCAGTTGATCGCGGTGCCGGAGGACGACGCCGCGGGACAGCGGCTCCACGAGTATCGGATGACCGCGGACCATGAGCTCGAGATCCACCTGGGGGTCAAGGCCGGCACACGGCTGGTGTCGGTGGCCTTCACAGACTCCGCGCCGTCGCCTCATTCCTCGGGCGGGTTGCCCGGAATCGACAAGCTCTTCGTGTCGGGACCCTTCGACGGCACCGTGCCGGCAGACACGCCGAGCCGCGGTCGCATCTTCACCTGCCGGCCAAGCAGTGCGAGTGCCCAGGACGAGGAGCACTGCGCGCGCGAGATCATCACGGCGCTGGCGCGACGCGCATTCCGCCGTCCGGTCACGGTCGACGATGTCGAGCCGCTGCTCGGCATCTATCGCGAGGGACGACGCGACCGCGACTTCGAGGCAGGCATCGAACGCGCGCTCGAGGCCCTGCTCTCGATGCCGACGTTCCTGATGCGCGTCGAGCGCCAGCCGGTCGACACCCGGCCCGGCGCCGTGTATCGCATCAGCGACCTGGAGCTGGCCTCGCGGCTCTCGTTCTTCCTCTGGAAGAGCATCCCGGACGACGAGCTCCTCGGCATCGCCGAACGCGGTGCGCTGAGCGCCCCCGCGACGCTGGCGCTGCAGGTGCGACGGATGCTCGCCGACCGCCGGTCCACGCGGTTCATGGACGATTTCGTCGGACAGTGGCTCCAGATGCGCAACATCTTCTCGCAGGACCCGGACGGCGCCCTGTTCGCCGGGTTCAACGACACGCTGCGGTCGGCGATGGTGCGCGAGACGGAGCTGTTCTTCCGGAGCCAGGTCCAGGAGGACCGGCCGATCCGGGAGCTGTTGCGCGCCGACTACACCTTCCTCAACGAACAACTCGCCCGGCATTACGACATCGACGATCTCTACGGCAGTCACTTCCGGCGTGTCACCTGGACCGACGACCGGCGGCACGGGTTGCTGGGGCATGCCAGCCTGCTGACGGTGACGTCGTACGCGAACCGGACGTCGGTGGTGCTGCGTGGGAAATGGGTGCTCGAGAACCTGCTGGGCGCGCCGCCGCCGCCCCCGCCGCCCAACGTGCCGCCGCTGGCCGAGAACGACCGGCGCCAGCCGACGTCGTTGCGCGAGCGGATGGAGCAGCACCGGGCCAGCCCGGTGTGCGCGAGTTGTCACGCCCGGATGGACCCGCTCGGGTTCGCGCTCGAGCACTTCGACGCGATCGGGCGGTGGCGCGAGACCGACGGGGGCGCCGAGATCGACGCGACCATTACGTGGAAGGGCGAGACGGTCGACAGCCCGCGCGCGTTTCGGGAAGCGTTGCTCGCGTCCGGCGACGAGTTCATCCGGACCGTCACCGAAAAGCTGATGACCTACGCGCTCGGGCGCGGGGTCGACTACTACGATGCGCCGACGGTCCGGCGGATCGTGCGTGACCTGGCGCGCGACGAGTACCGCTGGTCGTCGCTCGTGCTTGGCATCGTTGCGAGCGACGCGTTCCAGATGCGCCGCGCGCCGGATGATGACGCCGCCCAGGTCGCGGCGCAGCCGTAGGCATTGGTAGCACGGCCGTTCCTGCCTCAGCCACGCCTATGGCAGACAGGCAGGGCCGCCATCGGACTAGTAACAAGGCCCTTTAGGGCCGCCGTTGAAGTAGCAGCGGGTCTTGGGCCGCTCGAGGCTGAAACGAAAGGCGGCGAAGCCCTCAGGTTTCTTCTGACTTCTGACTTCTGACTTCTTGGGGGACAGTCCCATGTTCATCACCAGGATGCATCTGCCGCGTCGCACCGTGCTGCGGGGGCTCGGCGCCACGCTCGCCCTGCCGCTGCTCGACTGCATGGTTCCGGCGCTCACCGCGCAGAGCCGGACCGCCGCTGCGCCGATCAAGCGTTTTGGCGTGTTCTACGTGCCGAACGGCATGTCGATGCCCTACTGGTACCCGAAGACGGAGGGGCCACTCGACGAGCTGCCGCCCACGCTGCGGCCGCTCGAGGCGTTCAAGGACCGGGTGCTGCTGTGCGGCGGGCTCGACGACGAGTCGGCGAACCTGGTCAAGGGCGGCGGCGACCATGCGCGGTCGGCCGGTACCTTCCTGACCTGTGTGCCCTACAAGATCACCAACGGCGCCGATGTGTCCAACGCGGTGTCGATGGACCAGATCGCGGCACGCGAGCTGTCGAAGGAGACCCAGCTCGCCTCGCTCGAGCTCGGCATCGAGTCGAACGCGATGCTCGGCAACTGCGACGGTGGCGCGAGCTGCGCCTACACGAACACGATCGCCTGGCGGACGCCCACCACGCCGCTGCCGATCGAGAACGACCCGCGCGCGGTGTTCGAGCGGATGTTCGGCACCAGCGGCAGCACCGACCCCGAGGCGCGGCTGGCGCGCATGCGACGCGACCGCAGCATCCTGGACCTGGTGGGTGACGAGCTGCACGGACTCGAGCGGGTGGTCGGGCCGGGCGACCAGGTCAAGCTGGCCGAGTACCTCGAGGCGCTCCGTGACATCGAGCGGCGGATCGAGATGGCCGAACGGCAGAACACCCGGGAGCTGCCGGTCGTCGACCAGCCGGTCGGGGTGCCGAACGACTACGCCGAGCACGCTCGGATCATGATGGATCTGCTGGCGCTGGCCTACCAGACCGACCTGACACGGATCAGCACGTTCATGCTGGCGCGGGAGGTGAGCGGCCGGGCGTATCCGCAGATCGGGGTCTCCGATTCCCATCACCCGCTGTCCCATCACCAGGACGAGCCGGCCAAGCTCGAACGGCTGCACCGGATCAACGAGTTTCACGTTCAGCAGTTCGCCTATCTGGTCGCGAAGCTCGACGCGCTGCCGGAGGGCGATGGGTCGATGCTCGATTCCACGCTGTTCCTCTACGGTACCGGCATCAGCGACAGCAACACCCACTTTCACGACGATCTGCCGATTGTGTTGGTCGGGGGCCGGAATGCGGGGATCAAGGGCGGCCGATACATCCGGTATCCGAAGGACACGCCGCTGGCCAACCTGCACGTCTCCATCCTCGAGAAGCTCGGTGTGCCGGTCGAGGCGTTCGGCGACAGCACCGGCCCGCTCGATCGGCTGACGGGGGTGTAGGGCGAGTGCTCCCAGGCGACAGGAGACAGGAGACAGGAGACAGAAGAAGCTGGTGGGCTTCGCCGTCTTCTGCTCGAACGTGTCCGGCAGGGTTCGACGCTGGGTCCCCTTCACGCGACCCCTGTCTGTGATGGGTGCCTCGCATTGCTCTCAGGGATCGACGTCCGGCATTCGGCGCCCTGAACGGAACACCGCCGCCGGCCTTCGACTTCCTCCTGTCTCCTGTCTCCTGCCTCCTGTCTCCTTCTTGGTCCTGTGCCTGTTCGCAGCCGTTGCATTGGCGCAGGACAAGCCGTATCCGATTTTCACGCAGGACCACCTCGACGCCACGATGAAGACGCTGGGCCCGAATGTGGCCGGTATCAGGGCGTCGCTCGCCGACGGCGACTTCACGACCGCCAAGGAGCGAACCATCCGGTCGCGCGAGCAGCTGGCCATCAGCGTCACGTTCTGGCGCGACAAGGAGCGGGACGACGCGGTGACCTTGCTTCGCACGGCGCTGGACCGGATGGACGCGCTCGATGCGGCGCTGTCGATCGAGACGGTCGACCCCGGGGCGGTCGAGACGCTGGCGACCGAGGTCGACGCCGCGTGTACGGCGTGTCACGTCGTGTATCGAGAGCAGGATCCGGTCACCCGGGAATACCGGCTCAGGCAGAGTGCCCTGCAGTGAGGCAGTCCGCCAGTCGCTACGGTCGCACGGCCCTGTAGGGCCGCTGGTGAATAGCCCGCCTCGATGGCTGGCCCGGGGGCGGGCCTGAAGGCCCATGCGACCGGCGCCGAGGAAGTCCGCAGGGGTCGGGACACCACGGGCGGTGCCCGTGCCTGGTCAGGAGGAAGCTGATGCACCTTCGACAGCGAACGTTCGCAGTTGCCATGGTACTGGCCTGCTCGCTCGTCTGGGTGAGTGCCCAGGGGGAGGACGTGGCGATCGACCCGGATGACATCGGCGGTATCGTCACGAGCGCGAACGGCCCGGAGGCGGGGGTCTGGGTGATTGCCGAGACCACCGATCTGCCGACCAAGCTCGCCCGCATCGTCGTGACCGACGACCAGGGCCGGTATGTCGTGCCGGACCTGCCGGACGCCCGCTACGACCTGTTCGTGCGTGGGTACGGCCTGGTCGACTCGGTGCGTCAATCCGCCCGACCGGGCCAGCAGGTCGACCTCGACGCCACACTCGCCCCGGATGTGCGCACCGCGGCGCAGGTGTACCCGGCAGCGTGGTGGCTGAATATGATCACGCCACCAGCCGAGCCGGAAGCGCAACTCGAGTTCGCGCTGACGATGAAGACCTGCTACGACTGCCATCAGGTAGGGAACAAGGCGACCCGTGAGATTCTGCCCGCGATGCTGGGCAGCTCCGGGTCCTCGCTCGATGTGTGGACCCGCCGGACCGGCGTCGGGCCCTCGGGGCCTGGCATGGCCGGAGTGTTCACCAGTCTCGGTCCCATGCGTCAGGCGCTGGCCGACTGGACCGACCGTGTCGCCGCCGGTGAAGCGCCGAGGGAGCCGCCGCCGCGGCCCGCCGGTGTCGAGCGCAATCTGGTCATCACGCTGTGGGACTGGGGGTCGGAGATCGACGCGCGTTCGGACATGGCGGCCGGCGACATCCGGGACGGCACGGTGAACGCGAATGGTCCGGTCTACGGGGTGGCCGAAATGACCGACTCGTTGACCATCCTGGACCCGGTGACGCACCGGGCGTCGGTCGTGAAGGTGCCGTCGGTGGCGTCGATCGTGGTGCAGGGGTTCAACGCGGCTCCGAACCGCTCGCCGCACTACGGGGAGAGCGTCTGGGCGCGCCGGGCCGACGTGCGCAGTTCGGCGATCGACGGGAAGGGCCGGGTGTGGATGGCGTCGCGTCTGCGTGACCGCGACCAGCAGCCGGACTTCTGCACGTCGTCCGAGAACCGGTTCGGGGCGTACTACCCGATAGAGGGGTCGAGTCGTCAGGTCTCGGTCTACGACCCGGCAACCGGCGAGTTCGAGCAGATCGACACCTGCTTCAGCGCCGACCACAACCAGATGAGCGACGACAACGTCCTGTATTTCGGCCAGACCGGCGCCATCGGCTGGATCGACATGGACATCTGGGACGAGACGCACGACGCCGAGGCGTCGCAAGGGTGGTGCCCGGCCGTCATTGACACCACCGGCGACGGACGGATCACCGAGTGGACCGAGCCGAACGCGCCGATCGACCCGACGCTCGACCACCGGATCAACTTCGGGTGCTATTCGGTGGCCGTCAGCCACGCCGACGGCAGCCTGTGGTGTTCCGGGATCGGCCGGGGGGACCGACGTCTCGTGCGGATCGAGAAAGGTTCGAACCCGCCGGACACCTGCCTCGCCGAGTACTACGAGCCGCCACCGGGCATGGACCCGGATGTCATCGGGTCGGGCGGCGTCGAGGTCGACAGCAACGGGGTCGCCTGGCAGAACTGGCGGGTCAGCGGCCACTTCTCCAGCTTCGACCGGACACTGTGCGACACGACGAGCGACCCGCAGGCCACCGGGCAGAGCTGCCCGCAAGGGTGGTCCTTCCGGCGGAAGAACGACCCCACCTACGGGGACAGCTTCTTCCATGCCAACGAGAGCTACCTGGCGCACATGGACGTCCATGACACGCTGGGTCTCGGGGCCGACGCTCCGATCTACGGCTCGGTCAACACCGATGCGATGGAGGTGTTCTCACCGAACCTCGGGCGCTACGTGACCTTGCGCGTGCCCTACCCGCTCGGGTTCTTCCCCCGGTCGGGGAACGGCCGCGTCGACGACCCGAACGCCGGCTGGAAGGGCAAGGGGTACTGGGCGAGCTTCTCGACCTATGCCACGTGGCACATCGAGGGGGGCAAGGGAGAGGGCGGTCCCGGGGTGCTGCCGAAGGTGGTCAAGTTCCAGATGCGGCCCGACCCGTTGGCACATTGATGTCCGGCGCCCGGCTGTCTCAACGTCGCGCCTAGTCCTAGCAAGGGCCTGGAGGCCTGTCGCCCGACCGCATCCACTTGCTGGTGAGCGCACCGCCGCGTGGCGGTCCCTCGTGGTCGGTCTCGGGCAGTCGATGCACCGCGAGGCAGCATCGCGGGCCACCGTCTCGGCTGAGGAGACCGAGGGGGATGCCGGGCGGCCTCACTGGTGCCGCCGACCGCGATTCCCGACGCCCATCCCGCCCCCCGTCCCCCGCCAACGCGAGGTCCGGCGCCGTCGGACATGGAGCGGCTCGACCGACACACCGCGGGAGCTCGGCTCCGGCGTCCTGGTCCCCGGGGCCGGCCGAGTGGAACCGCAGACCCGTCAGGATCGTCAGACAGTTAGGTGGAACGGGCATCTGTCCTGTGTAGTCGCATGGTGTTCGTTGTCAAGCTTGGGACGTGGAGGACCACAGTGATGGGTGTAGTGAGATTGAGTTGTCTGATTGCCGGCGTCGGAACCCTCATGGTGACCGTGGGCCTCGGTGGCGCCGCCGCAACCGGCGCCGAGGCGGAGACGCCGACGTTCGCCGACGACGTCGCGCCGATCCTGTACGAGAACTGTGTCGCCTGCCATCGCGCGGGCGAGATGGCGCCGATGTCGCTGGTGACCTACGAGGAGACGCGACCCTGGAGCCGCTCCATCAAGAACAAGGTCCTGTCGGGGGAGATGCCGCCGTGGCACGCCGACGCCTCGGTCGGAGAGTTCCGGAATGAGCGACGGTTGACCGACGCCGAGCGCGACACCATCGTGCAGTGGGTCGACGCCGGGGCCCCGCGTGGCGACCTCGACAAGCTGCCCGCGCCGCCGACATTCATCGACGGGTGGCAGATCGGGACGCCAGACGTGGTGTTCGAGATGGCAGAGTCGTTCGACGTGCCGGCCGAGGGCGAGGTGGCGTACCAGAACTTCGCCATGCCGACCAACTTCACCGAGGACAAGTGGGTGACCGCGATCGAGGTGCGTGCAGGCGCGCCGGCGGTGGTGCATCACATTCTGGCCTTTGCCCGGGTACCGGGTGCTGCGCCGCGGCCGCCGGCATTCAGGTTCATTCCGGTCAGCGAGCAGGCTGTGGCCGCCGAGCACGCCCGAGCCGAGCGCGCACGAGCGCGGGGGCAGGAACCGGGGCCGCTTGCCGGGGGGCCTGGAACTCTGATCGGATTGATGGCGCCTGGTACGAATCCGATGGTGCTCGAGCCTGGGACCGCGATGCGAGTCGCGAAAGGCACGCAGATCATTTTTTCGATTCATTACACGACGAACGGCGAGGTGACCAGTGACATGTCCCGGATCGGGATGATCTTCACCGACGCGCCGCCCAGCCAGGAAGTCCGGGCCAGCCAGATCATGAACCCGTATTTCGAGATTCCGGCCGGGGATGGAAATTTCCAGGTCGATACCCTGATCGAGTTCACCCAGGACGTCGAGATCGATGGGCTGCTCCCGCACACCCACCTGCGTGGCAAGCGCTGGGAGTATCACATGCTGTACCCGGACGGCCGACGGGAGCACGTGCTGTCGGTGCCGGCCTACGACTTCAACTGGCAGACCCTGTATCAGTTCAAAGAGCCGCTGTCGGCGCCGAAGGGCGCCCGACTCGAGGCGTCTGCGTGGTACGACAACTCGGCGGCGAACAAGGCCAATCCGGACCCGACGGTTTCGGTGCGTTGGGGTGAGCAAACCTGGGAGGAGATGCAGTACACCGGCATCACCTACCGCGTGGTCGAGCAGTAGTACGAAGACGTCAGCCGGTCGGTCCATCGAACAGGCCGGTCTGGAGCCGTCAATCCGTTCGATCGTCTGCGACCACACCGACGACGCCGCCGTGCAGCGTCTCTTCGACCGCATCGCTGACGAGCAGTCACGCCTCGATGTCCTGGTGAACAACGCCTGGGGCGGATACGAGCGGATGGTCGAGGACGGGCGAGGCCGGACCTCGGCGTTGTAGTGCTCGATTACCTCGCGCAATGTCGCACATCGGCCCTCGTGCATAGACGGGCCGCGCACGATGCCGATGCAGAGCAGCCGCGCCAGGGTCAACCGCGTGGCGGGTGTCCGGACACGCACACGACTGACCCTACAGCGCCGATCGAGGTCCATCCATCGCGCCAGACACACGATTCGTCACGAGACGCCCGCCCCGATAGAATCATGCCGGCCCGTTCAACGACGGCGGTGCCTGCGTGTCCGACAGCGTCGTCGACGTCTCTTCGGCCTTCCGGCATCATCATGGCGCTTCCAGGATTCCCTGAACGGATCGTCTGCCTCACAGAGGAGACAACCGAAACCCTCTATCGGCTCGGTGAAGGGGACCGCGTCGTCGGGATCTCGGGCTATACGGTCCGGCCGCCGGAGGCACGTTCCAAACCCAAGGTCTCCGCATTCATCAACGCGCGATTCGACAAGATCGAGGCGCTGCGACCAGACCTGGTGCTGGCCTTCTCCGATCTGCAGGCCGACATCACCGCCGAGCTGATTCGCCGCGGGCTGCCGGTGTTCACGTTCAATCAACGCAGCGTGGCGGAGATCCTCCAGATGGTGCGCATGCTGGGTGGCATCGTCGGATGCGCGGAGCGCGCCGACGTACTGGCCAATGAGTTGGCGGCTGGTCTCGAGACGGCACGTCGAGCAGCCGAGGCGTTTCCGTGGCGGCCACGGGTGTTCTTCGAAGAGTGGGACGAGCCGTTGATCTCGGGGATCCGGTGGGTCGACGAACTGATCGACATCGCTGGCGGTGCAACATTGTTTCCGGAGTTGAGGACCGAGAGCCTGGCGACCAATCGGGTCGTGAGTCCGGCAGAGGTCGTAGCCAGGGACCCTGAGCTCATCATCGCGTCCTGGTGCGGCAAGGCGGTGCGGAAGACAACCATCGAGACTCGGCCCGACTGGCACCGAACCGCCGCCGTCCAACATGGCCACGTCTACGAGATCAAATCGACCTACATCCTGCAACCTGGTCCCGCGGCGCTCACCGAAGGACTGCGACAGCTGCACCGGCTCATTGCCCACACCGTGGGCGTCGCACCGGATCCCTTGCTGGCCTGCGACCAGCGCACGGATCTTCCGGCCGCGGTCTCGACGGCACCAGCACGCCGGACGACCACGCGGACACCGAGGTCACCTCGTGGACAGGCGTGACTCCGAGGATGCTTCCTCTCCAGCCGGTCTCTGCGGCAGTTGCCGCAACGTCCGTATCATCAGGGCCGACAACCGGAATATCTATTACCTGTGCCGGTTGTCTGCCGTGGATCACCGCTACACGAAGTACCCTGCCTTGCCGGTCACCGACTGCGCGGGCTTCGTGCGGCGGGAGCCTGGTCGCTGATCTCGACGAGCGCGCGAGGCCTCGGCCAAGCTGCGCCCCCACCGCTTCGCCAGGCTGTTCCCGAGATCCGAGGCCAGGGAGAGCCGGCGGCACCCCTCAATGACTGTGTCCGAGGCGGCGCGACCCCACTAATGTAGAGCATTCTTAGGTCGGCGGCGCGGCGGCAAGCTGCAAGAAGGCAGGCACGGGTGATCGTCGCGCCGGTGACCTAAGAATGGATTGGACTGAACCGCTGCCCCGC
>JADFPE010000293.1 GCA_022562495.1 Acidobacteriota bacterium | reverse complement strand
ACCGTGTTTCACCAGGCGTGCCGCGACCGAATACTCGAGTGCCACTTCGTACGGTGTGTGCGCGGTGAGGCCGGCGGCCACGAACGCGCCGTCGACCAGGCGCCGTAGGCCGAATTCGGCTGGGAAACCGATCAGATCCTCGTCCGCGAGCTCAGAGATCGCGACGTGGCCGCGGTGCGCGAGATGGTGATCGGGCCGACAGACGAATACCATCGGCTCCTCGGAGAGCCGCTGCATCTCGATACCCGCCGGGAAGCGATCCGGCGCCGACACGAACGCCAGGTCGAGTGACCCGTCGGCAATCGCCGATAGATATGCCGACGACCCAGTTTGACTCTGCCGCAACTTGATTCGGACAAACGGATAGATCCGATGGAACTCTCCCAATATCCTTGGCACATCCAGCCTGCCGAATGAGATGAGGGATCCGAGATCAACTGTTCCGGTCAGCTCACCGTGGTAGACGCTCATCGAATCCTTGGCCAGCCGAGCGGTGTGGATCACGCGGCGGGCGTGCTCGCCGACGGGACCCCCGTGGACGGGCCGGTTTCGCTGCGGACGGCGCTGTTGAAGCGGCCGGAGAACTTCGTGACCACCGTGACCGACAAACTCCTGACCTATGCGCTCGGGCGCGGTGTAGAGTACTACGATGCGCCGGCCGTCCGGCGGATCGTCCGCGAGGCGGCCGACAACGACTATCGCTGGTCGGCGCTCGTCGCCGGCATCGTCCGCAGCGTGCCGTTTCAGATGAGGAGAGGCCCCGCGTCATGATCATCACCAAGACAGCGTTGCCGCGGCGGACGTTTTTGCGAGGTGTGGGCGCGACGCTGGCCCTGCCGTTGCTCGATGGCATGGTGCCGGCGTTGTCGGCCCTGTCAGGGAAGCCGAACACCGCGACCCAACCGGTGGCGCGGCTGTTCATCGGCTATGTGCCGAACGGCATCATCATGGACCGGTGGACGCCGGCGGCCGAGGGCGCGGTCTTCGAGCTGCCGCCGACGCTGGCGCCGCTGGCGCCGTTCCGCGACCAGCTCAGCGTGATCAGCGGACTGGCCAGCGCCCCGATGTTCCCGTTGCCGGGCGAGGGCACCGGCGACCACGTCCGTGCCGCCGCGGCGTTCCTGACCGGGGTGCACCCGAAAAAGACCGAAGGCCCGGACATCCGCGGTGGGACCTCGATCGACCAGATCGCGGCGCAGCGCATCGGGCAGGACACGCAGTTGACGTCACTCGAGCTCGCCCTCGACCCGAACGAATTGATCGGTGCCTGCGAGGCCGGGTGGAGCTGCGCCTACGCCAACACCCTGTCGTGGCGCAATCCGACCACCCCGCTGCCGATGGAGAACCAGCCGCGCGCGGTCTTCGAGCGGCTGTTCGGCGACACCGATGATACGAGCCAGGCGGCCCGCCTGCAGCGTCTCCGTGAGGACCGCAGCATTCTCGATTCACTGGTGCACGAAGTCGACAGCTTCCGCAGCACGCTGGCGCCGGGCGATCGCGACAAGATCACCCAGTATCTCGACGCCATCCGCGACATCGAGCGGCGCATCCAGCTGGCGGAGGCACAGAGCGACATCGAGTTGCCGGAGCTGGCACGGCCCACCGGGGGCATCCCGGACACGTTCGCCGAGCACGCGCGTCTGATGTTCGACCTGCAGGTGCTGGCGTTCCAGACCGACATGACCCGGGTCATCACGTTCATGATGTCGCGCGAGGTCAGCCCCCGGACCTACCCGGAGCTGGGCATCCCCGACCCGCACCACGGGTTGTCCCACCACCAGAACCGCCCCGCGCAGATGGAGAAGCTGGCCAAGGTGAATCTGCATCACATCGAGCAGTTCGCCTATTTCCTCGACCGGCTGCGGTCGACCCCCGACGGCGACGGCACGCTGCTCGACCACATGCTGATGCTCTACGGGTGCGGCATCAGCGACGGCAACCAGCATCTGCACGTCAATCTCCCGATCCTGCTGGCGGGCGGGGCCGGCGGACGGTTGCGAGGCGGACGTCATCTGCGTGTCGCCGATGACACACCGTTGACCAACCTGCAGCTCACGCTCCTCGACAAGGTCGGGGTGCCGACCGAGCAACTCGGCGACAGCACCGGCCAGCTGACACACCTCGCCGACGTGTAGGCGGGCAGCCTGCCAGTACCGGCCCGCAGGCTTCGGGCGTTAGGCGCCCTAGGTGTCGGTCCCTGGTCCGTGGCCCAGCTCGGCTCTATCAAGCGCCCCTCCCGATCGCGCTCAACTGGGCCATAGCAACGGGCCCCGGCCTCCAGGACGCTGTCGACTGGGCACACCCCCAAGAGCGCCCAACGCCCATAGCCTAAAGCCACGGCGCAGGTCGAGTGCGTGCCGCGACAGGTCAGTGGTGATGATGGTGGAACGCCTCGTGTTCGGCGTGCGCCTTGTCGCGCTGGACCTTCTTCGATATCTCCCGGGCGAGACCGAGGCTCCGCTGACGGGTACCGTCTGAGCTGACCGAGGAGAGGGACAGCAGCTTCTCGAGGTCGGTGCTCTTGCAGGCGGGGCAGGAGGCGGGGGGGGTCGTGGGGAGCACCAGGAACTCGAACTGGTTGTGGCACCCGCGGCATTCGTATTCGTAGATTGGCATCGTTCCCACAGCTCCTACAGCAACCCGTCGCAATCTGCCGCCGCCCGTCGCGGATCGCGGTCAGCCTATCACAATGGTCGTCACTCTCTGCGAGCGGACACTGGCATGCGCAAGCGAAGGGACCTCATGGAGATCAAGGGCTGTCGATCAGGATCGGCCGGCCGAGACCGGCGGCCGAGAGGCGGGACAGTTGGGTGCGGGCGTCCCCGACGACGAGAAAGACCATCCGCGCCGGGTCGACATAGCGACGGGCGAGCTCCCGCACGCGCTCGAGCGTCATGTTGTCGACGACCCGCTCCCGCGCGACCACGTAGTCGAGGGGCAACCCGAGCGTGCTGATCTTCTCCAGCATGCTGATCTTGGAGCGCAGGGTCTCGAACGCGCGGGCGTTGCTGCGGATGAGGTAACTCTGGGTCGTGGCCAGGTCGTCCGGGGTGAACCCGTCGGCATAGCCGGCCAGGATGTCCCGGATGAGCTCGACCGATTCGAGCGTGACGTTCGATCGGACCCCGGTGCCCACGGTGAAGGGCCCGGGCAGATCGCTGCCCGAGAAGCGCGACGACGCCCCGTAGGTATACCCCTTCTGCTCGCGGAGCACCTGGTTCAGCCGCGACGTGAACACGCCTCCCAGCCGCAGGTTCATCACCGACGCGGGGAAAAAGTCCGGGTCGGTTTCCGCCAGCGCCATCGCGCCGACACGGATGACGGACTGGCTGGCGCCCGGGACGTCGACGAAGAAGATACGGCCGCCGCCGCCGTCACCGTCCGCCGGTTCGTAGCGCGGAAAGTCCACCGCAACCGCCTCCCACCGCGCGCCCAGGCCCGCCATCGAGGCGATCGCTCCGTCCTTCGAGATAGCCCCGACCACATGAATGCTCGCCACCGACGGCGACACGTAACGCTGGTAGTAGTCCCGGAGGTCTTCGATCGTGATCGACTCGACCGACGCGGTCGTGCCCAGGACGTTGTTCGAGAGGATGTGGTCCGTCCCGTAGATCAGGCGGTTGAACGTGTTCGCGGCGATGGCGTTCGGGTCGGCCGACTGTTGCCGCAGCCGGTTGATCGTCCGCTGCCTGACCCGCGTGAACGCGTCCGCGTCCCACCGTGGCTCCAGCAGGATCTCTTCCACCAGCGCCATCGTCCGGTCGTAGTGTCGCCGCAGCGTGCTGCCGGACACCGTCAGGCTCTCGCGGCCGGCCGAGACGCTGATCGACGAGCCCAGGGCATCGATCGCCTCGTCGAGCTCCTCGGGCGTACGGCCCGCGGTTCCCTCGGTCATCATCTGGGCCACCAGATGTGCGACGCCGACCTGCGACGGGTCGTCCAGCAGCAACCCGCCCCGCAGGCGAATCGTGAAACGGACGATCGGCACCTCGGCATGTTCGATGCCGTACACCTCCACCCCGTTCGCCAGGGCGCCGGTCCAGATCTCCGGCACCGTCAGAGACGGTGCCGGGCCGAACGGAGGTTCCACGGACCGGTCGAAGGCGCTCGGCGTCGTCGCAACATGCCGCTCGGACGGGGCTGCGAGCTCCGCCTCGCGGCCGGTGACGATCGGTTCCTCGACGACCTCGGCCCGCACCGAGTCGGCCAGGGCCAGGGCGGCGTCGCCCACCGGGACGAAGCTCGTTGCGACGAAGTGCCGGTCGCGGATGTAGCGGTCGTACACCCGGACGACGTCGTCGGCCGTGACGGACAGCACGCGTCGGATATCTTCGGACAGGTATCCCGGAGAACCGGCGAAGATGTTGTATTCAGCCAGGGCGAGCGCCTTGCCCAGGACGCTCGCGATACCGTGGTATCCGTCGTAGAACGCGGTTTCCCTCACCGCTTTGACCCGGTCCAGGTCCGCGTCGGTGACGCCTTCCTGCGCGAAGCGGTCGAACGCGGTCCGGATCGCCCGATCGACACGGTTCAGATCCACCCGCTCGAAGCCCTCGATCCAGATGGTGAACTTGCCGGCCAGCTCGCCCCCTTCGGTGTAGGCGTCGACCGACGGCGCGAGCTGCTCCTCGTCGACGATCACGCCGTACAGGGGCGACGTCTTGCCTTCCGCGAGCAGCGCCGCCAGCAGCTCCAGGGGATAGGCGTCGGCGTGATACGTCCGCACGGTGGGCCACGACATCGTCAGCGTGGGGACGCGCGCCAGCGTGTCTTCGTGGAACAGCCGTTTCGTCTCGCTCAAGTCGACGGGCGGCACCTCGGGTGTGGGCGGAGGCGCAGCGCCGGCGTGGATCTCTCCGAAGTATTGCTCGATCCATGACCGGGCCGCCGCCGGGTCGAAGTCGCCGGACACGACCAGGGTTGCGGTCTGCGGTCCGTACCAGAGGTCGTAGAACTCGCGC
>JADFPE010000292.1 GCA_022562495.1 Acidobacteriota bacterium | reverse complement strand
TGAACCCGCCGGCGGCGGCCGCGCGCGCTCCGGTTTCGATCGTCTCGGCATGTTCGATGCCGGGCTCGCGCAGGTGGACGTGAATGTCGATGAATCCGGGCGACACCACGCAGCCGGCGGCATCGAAGATCTCAGCGGCGTCGAAGACCTCGGTGGGGGCCTCGATTTCTGGTTCCACCGCGGCGATGCGGCCGTCTTCGATGAGCACATCCCGCGGGCCGTCGAGGCCCGAGGCCGGATCGATGACTCGTCCATTCTTGATCAATAGCCGGCTCATATTTTTATGCCGATTGGCGCGCGGTTCATGAAGACTGCCCGCACACTCTCTCCAGCACCGCCATGCGAGCAGTCACGCCGTTTTCGACCTGGTTCAGAATCACCGAGCGCGGAAAATCGGCGACTTCCGAAGAGATCTCGCGCCCGCGATTGATCGGGCCTGGATGCATCACGATCGCGTCGGGGTGGGCCAGACGCAGGTGTTCGAGCCTAAGCCCGTAGAACTGAAAATACTCGTTCTTCGGGAAGTTCAGGACGTTCTGGCGCTCCAGTTGCACGCGCAGCATCATGATGACATCGGCGCCGCTAACGGCCTCTTCAATGCTGTGCGTCAGGGAAATACGCGGCGCGAGCTCGGCCAGCGGACGCGGCAGCATTGTGGCGGGTCCGCAGAGAACCAACTCGGCTCCGAACTTGGCCAGCAGATGGATATTGGAGCGGGCCACGCGGCTGTGGCCGATGTCGCCGATGATCGCGGCGCGAAGACCTTCGAGGGAGGAACGATGTTCGAGGATCGTCATCGCGTCGAGCAGTGCCTGGGTGGGATGTTCGTGCTGTCCGTCACCGGCGTTGATGATCGGCGTCGACAAGAAGCGTGACAGAAACTGTGGAGCGCCCGAGGCCGAATGCCGCATGACGATGACGTCGGGGCGCATGGCCGACAGCGTGTTGAGGGTGTCGACGAGCGACTCGCCCTTCGACAGACTCGAACCTTCGCCGGAGATGGAAATCGTGTCGGCGCCGAGTCTCTTGGCGGCGATCTCGAAACTGGCGCGTGTTCTGGTCGAGGGTTCGAAGAACAGGTTGACGATCGTCTTGCCTCGCAGCGCCGGCACTTTCTTGACTGTACGCTCGGAAATCTCTTTGAATGACGCGGTCGTGTCGAGGAAGAGTTCTATCTCTTCCGCGCTCATACCTTCCAGGCCGAGCAGGTCTTTTCTGTCCAGTTCTGTCATAGTGATTTCTCCCCAAGAATCACTTCGTCTTTTTCGTCGAGTTCGGTCACATGGACCTCGACGAATTCTGACTCAGAGGTAGGTACGTTTTTGCCGACGTAGTCGGCTTTTATCGGGAACTCGCGGTGCCCGCGATCAACGAGGACAGCGAGCTGTATCTGACGGGGTCTTCCGAAGTCGATGAGCGCATCGAGCGCCGCGCGAATCGTGCGACCGGTGTACAACACGTCATCGACCAGCAGAATCCGGCGGTCGTCGATCGAGAACTCGATCTCGGTCTTGCGTAGAATCGGTTGTGGTCCCACCGGGTGACGCATCAGGTCGTCCCGATACAACGTGATATCGAGCACGCCAGTCGGCACGGTGGCGCTCGTGATGTCGTGCAGCACGGCCGAGAGACGGCGTGCGATCGGCACGCCGCGGGTCCGGATCCCGACCAGGGCCACATCGTCGAGCGTGCGATGGCGCTCGACGATCTCGTGCGCAATCCGGGTGACGGTGCGCGCAACCTGGTCTGCCGCCATTACGACGGGCACGACAACTCCCGGGGGATCGCCGGCAGCCAGCAGGTTGCCACGGCAGAGACACCGCAACGAGACGGACTCCAGCAGGTTGAGAGGGGTAGGACGCGTCGGGAACGATTCACTGTCACACCTCTTTGCGGCCTCTCCGGGCCGGCATTAAAGAGACAGGATGATGATAGTGCACGGCCCGGTCGCGTGCCAAGCCAGCTGCCGTAAGCGCCGACGCCGGTCGGGTATACTCGCCCTGCATGCCGCTCGACGTCGACGCCGTCGTCGTGTCCAATACCCACCTGACACGCGACTACAACGTGCTGGCGCTGGCCGCCGCCGCGGTCGCGTCTCAGACGCAACCGGGACAGTTCGTGATGGTCAAGCCCGGCGGCGGCGACGACCCGCTGCTCCGCCGACCGTTCTCGGTGTTCGAGGTGCTGCGGGACGACGCGCGACAGGTCACCGGGCTCTCGCTGCTGAACAAACGGGTCGGGGTCACGACCCGGATGCTGTTCGCGCTGAAACCGGGTGACCGGGTCCGGTGTCTCGGTCCACTGGGGCGACCGTTCTCCGTGACGGAGCCGCCGGAACGGGCGTGGATGGTCGCCGGTGGGGTCGGGCTGGCGCCGTTCGCCACGCTCGCCGCGGCCCTCCGGGAGCGAGACACTGAGACCACGCTGTTCTACGGTGGTCGGAGCGCGAACGACCTGTTCCATCTCGACGAGTTCCGGCAACTTGGTGTCCGTCTCGAGCTGGCCACCGACGACGGGAGCCGGGGCGAGCACGGGAACGTCACCGTCCCGCTGGCGCGAGCCCTCGGTGACGCGGACCGGGCGGCACCGCTGCGGGTCTATGCCTGCGGACCCACGCCGATGATGCGCGCCGTTACGCAGCTGGCGGCGGCCCACGGACGCACGACCGAAGTGTCTCTGGAGCAGGTGATGGGCTGCGGTCTCGGCGGATGCTACAGCTGTGTCGTGCCGGTGCGGCGCGACGGCGGTCCCGCCCATCTCGTGCGTTCGTGTCTCGACGGACCGGTCTTCGATGGCAGCACCGTGGTCTGGGAACAACTCGTGTCCTGACCGCGTGGTTCGCGGGACCGGTCCCTCGTCGTACCGATACCGTGTGCCACTATCGCACGACGCGGGGCGGGAGCATACCGGCCGTATTCGACCGACGAGTAACGCCGACAGACGGGATGAACCGGTGACCACATACGTGACGTTGTTCGTGACCGGGCCCAGAGGATGAACGTCGACCTGTCGGTTGACATCGGCGGTTTGCGGCTGCGCAATCCGTTCATTGCCGCGAGCGGCTGTTTCGGCTACGGCGTGGAATACGCCGACCTGGTGGACCTGTCGACCCTCGGCGCGGTCGCGGTCAAGGGGCTGTTCCTCGAGGAGCGGGAAGGCCACCCCCCGACACGAATCGTGGAAACGCCGAGCGGCATGCTGAACGCCATCGGGTTGCAGGGTATCGGAGTGCGGCGGTTCGTGGCCGAGAAGCTGCCCCTGCTCCGTGCGCAGGGCGCCGTCGTGATCGTCAACATCTGCGGCTCGACGATCGACGAGTACGCCGAGGTCGCGCGGATTCTGGACGACGCCGATGGGGTCGGCGCGGTGGAGGTGAACATCTCCTGTCCGAACATCAAGAAGGGCGGGATGATGTTCGGCTGCTCGCTGCAGGGCACGCACGACGTCGTCGCCGCGGTGCGCCGGGTGACCCGGCGTCCGGTCGTCCCGAAGCTCACACCCAATGTGACCGACGTCGCGTCGTTCGCCGCCGCGGCACGCGACGCGGGAGCGGACGCCGTCTCGCTCGTCAACACCTTCTTGGCGATGGCGATCGACGTCGAGACGCGGCGCCCCAAGCTGTCGAACGTGGTGGGCGGACTGAGCGGCCCGGCCATCCGGCCGATCGCGGTCCGGATGGTCTATGAGTGCCGGCAGGCGGTGGACCTGCCGATCATCGGCATGGGTGGGATCATGACCGCCGGGGATGCGCTGGAGTTCATCATCGCCGGTGCGACCGCCGTGCAAGTGGGCACGGCCAACTTCGTGGACCCGTTCATCTGGAACAAGCTGCTGACGGGCCTCACCGACTACGTGCAACGCCACGGGCTCGCACACGTGTCGGACCTCGTCGGCACCCTCGACACGACAGACAGGACGACGGCGTGGACCAGCTCCTAGTGGCGCTCGACGTCGACACCCGGGAGCGTGCGCTCGAGCTGGCCGACCTGCTGCGTGGCACCGCGGGCGGGTTCAAGATCGGAAGCCGGCTCTTCACGAGCGAAGGACCGTCGCTGGTCGCGACGCTCGCGGACCGCGGGGACCGGGTGTTCCTGGATCTCAAATACCACGACATTCCCACAGTCGTGGCCGAGGCGGTGCGTGCCGCCGCCCGACTCGGGACCTGGATGCTCACGGTCCATGCCGCCGGCGGGCGGGTGATGCTGGAAGCGGCAGCAGACGCGGCGCGTCAGAGAGACCGGCGGCCACTCGTGGTCGGCGTCACGGTGTTGACCAGCCTCGACGGAGCGGAGCTCGGGCGCCTCGGCGTGGACCGCGCGCTGCCCGACCAGGTGGACGCATTGGCCGACCTGGCGACCGCCGCCGGTCTCGATGGTGTCGTGGCGTCCCCCCGCGAGGTCGAGCGGCTGCGCGCGCGTCTCGGCCAGGCACCCACCATTGTCACGCCAGGCATCCGTGGCGGCGTGGACGCGGGCCAGACCGGCGGCGACGACCAGGTCCGCACGCTCAGCGCCGCGGAGGCGGTGTCGGCCGGCGCCAGCTACATCGTGGTCGGCCGCCCTATCATCGCGTCCCCGGACCCACTTGCCTCGGCCCGAGCCATCGCTCGAGAGCTCGATGCTCGCAAGCCCCAGGAGACAGGAGACAGGAGGCAGGAGGCAGGAGAAGCCTGAGGGCTGCGCCAGCGTTCTGTTACCGGCCCACCAGTCGCGTATGACACAGCTGACCCTCTACACCCGGCCGGGGTGCCATCTGTGCGATGACCTGAAGGAGACGCTGCTGCGGGTCCGCCGCCGGCAGGCATTCGAGTTCAGGGAAGTCGACGTCTCGCGCGACCCGGCACTCGAGCGACGGTATGGGCAGGACATCCCGGTGCTGCTCATGGCCATGGGAGACAACTCGCTCCGGCTCGCCGGACGGATCGCCGACGGCGTGGTCCTGCACACCTTCATGTCCGACACCGCCGTCGCCAGATCCGTCCGGCTGGTCCGCGAGGCCGCCGAACGGGCCGGCCGCGACCCGGCGCAGGTGCGGATCTGGTCGGTGATGGC
>JADFPE010000053.1 GCA_022562495.1 Acidobacteriota bacterium | reverse complement strand
AGGAGCAACGCCGTCCAGGCGGGATGCATCGTCAGCCGAATGCTACCGTAATTATGACCGGGGCCACTAAGTCGCCAAACGTAAACGCGCCTGATCAGATCGACGCTGGCGAAGCCCTCCGACTTCTCCTGACGTCTGCCTGCTGACTCCTGACTTCTTCGTACGTCCGCTACGGCGCGATGTCGAACGCCGCCATCTCGGTGGTGTTCCGGACGAACAGCCGGCCGTCGACAATCGTCGGGGTGTTCCAGGTCTTGCCACGGATCGCCGCGAAGCGGGCCAGCTCTTCGTGCCTGTCCGGTGTGGCCCGGACCAGCACGACGTCACCCCGTTCGGTCAGTACCACCAGATGCCCGTCGGCTAGCAGTAGCTGGCCGTGGCCGTAGCGGCCCCCTTTCCACGCCAGGTCGCCGGTCTCGGCGTCGATACACGCGAGAATCGACTCGTCGAGTCCGTAGAGGTGCCCTTCGTACAGCACCGACGTGCTGAACCGGTTCTTCATCCGGATGGTGCGCCAGCGCTCTCGGGCCGAGAGCCGTCCCCCGGTCTCGGCTATGTCGATCAGCGCCCCGCCGTGCCCATAGCCGGCTGAGAGAAACAGCCGATCGCCGCCGATGACCACCGGCATAGAAATGTTGGGCGGTCCGGTTGACGTCACCCAGGGGTATTCCCAGAGCAGGGTGCCGTCCTCGACTGTCAGCCCGGCGGCCCGACTCGCGGTCACCACGAGGATCTGCCGCACGCCGGCCAGCTCCACCAGCATCGGCGCCGCATAGCCCTGCACGTCGCTCAGTGCGGTCCACACGATGTCGCCGGTATGGGCGTCGTAGGCGGCCACCGACCGGCCGTTGCCGCCCCCCGGCAGCACCACCACCAGGCCGTCGACGACGAGTGGCGAGGCGGCCATCGCCCACTGCAGGTTGGTGGCGCCGGCGTCGGCCAGGATGTTGGTGCGCCAGCGCAGCTCGCCGGTCGCGGCATCGAGGGCGCGCAGCTCGCCGGCGGCGCCCAGGGCGAACAGCCGTCCGTCGTCCCAGGTCGGGGTGGCCCGCGGCCCGTCGCCGCCCATTATTTCTTCAAAGAGCGTCTCCCACCCGTGCGCCCACAGCTCGCGGCCGGTGGCACTGTCGTAGGCGGTCACCACCTCACGGTCGCGGCGCTGCTCGATTGTGAACAGCCGGTCGTCGGCGGCCACGAACGAGGCGTAACCGCCGCCGATCGGCTGGTGCCACAGGAGCGGCAGCCCGTCGTCCGGCCAGTCGGTCCGGATGCCGTGATTGTATGTGCCGTCACGCGCCTCCCCGCGAAACGCGGGCCAGAGCGTTTCGGGGCGCCGATCGATGGCCGCCGCCGTGGTGCGCACCGCGCCGATCGGCTGCGCCGCCCGGTCTGACTCCAGCGCTGCGAAGTGCGCCTCCTCGTCGTACCATGCGAGCCGCGGGAGGTTGCCGCCGTCGAGCTCGACACGGATACCGATCATCCAGGCAATCACGACCACGACGGCCACCGCGACCGCCCCGACCGCGAGCACCCGTCCGAGCGTGGCCCACCAGCGGCGTGGTGTGGAAGGTTTGGTCATTGGGACCCTCACCCCGGCCCTCTCCCAGAGGGCGAGGGAGCAGCTGAAACGTCCTGTGCTCCGACTACGTCGATCGACACTAGCATGGGGACGGAGGTCAGTCGAGATGCAAGCAGTGTGGGTGCCGACCCCTTACAGTAACGGCTGTCGGCGTAGGTGGGGCACGGCTGCAGCCGTGCCTCGCAGGCCTGAAGGCCCGCGCCACGGATGGCGGCGTCCGGCTCATCCGTCGACACGCGCATGGCGCGCCTCCTCAGGCTGGGTGGGTAAGTCGCTGCTGGAGGCAGGCGAAGAAGCGGTCCATCATCATCTTCGCCACGCTGCCGATCAGCCGCTGGCCGACCCGGGCAATGGTGCCACCGACCTGGACCGTGCCGTCCACCGTCACCCGGGTGCCGCCGTCGGATGCGGTCAGGCTGATCGCCCCGCCACCGGTCACGAATCCCGGTTTGCCCCGTCCCTCCACGACCAGCCGGTAGGAGCAGGGTGGTTCGAGATCCCGCATCTCGACCGTGCCCTCGTAGCGGCCGGTGATGGCGGCGATGCCCATCGTCAGGACGACACGATATTTATTGTCGCCGATCGGGTCCATCGACTCGCAGCCAGGAAGACAGGCCGCCACCGCGTCGATGTCGATGAGGAGGTCCCAGACCGCCTGGGGCGGGGCGTCGAACGTGTAGGAGCCTGTGATGTTCATCGGAGATCAGCACGGATCGTGGGTCGAGCGTGCTCGCGTCGAAGGACGAGCGGGCCGGTGCGTCGGCAGCCGGCCGAGGTGCGCGGCGAGCTGGTCGAGACTCACCAGGTTGTGGACCGGCAGGAAATCGTCGATCCAGGGCAGCGCGGCCTGCATGCCACGCGTCAGCGGCCGGTATCGCGGTGAGCCCAGCAGCGGGTTCAGCCAGATCAGCCGGTGACAGCGGCGTTGCAGCCGGGCCATCTCGGCGCCGAGCTGCTCGGGATCGCCCCGGTCCCACCCGTCCGAGATCAGGAGCACCACCGGCGCGTGACCCAGGACGCGGTGGGCCCAGTCGACGTTGAATCGCCGGAGCGTCTCCCCGATCCGGGTGCCGCCGCCCCAGTCTGGCACGTGTCTCGGGAGCGTCGGCACCACGTCGTCCACCCCCCGCCTGGCCAGCCGCCGGGTGACCCGGGTCAGCGTGGTCGAGAACAGGAACGTCTCGACCCGATCGAAGCTGCCCGCCAGCGTATGGACGAAGTGCAGCAACATCCGGCTGTAGCGCTCCATGGAACCGCTCACGTCGCACAGCAGCACCAGCGGCCGGGTCCGGATGCGCCGGGTGCGTCGGGGCAGTACCACCAGCTCGCCGCCAAACCGCAGGTTGTGCCGGACCGCGCGGCGGATGTCGATCGCCGTGCCGGCGCCGGTCTGCCAGCGCCGGGTCGTGCGTGTGCCGAGCTGCCAGTCGAGCGAGGCGATCATCTTGCGTGCCTGCGCGATCTCGGCCTCGGTGAACGTTGCGAAGTCCTTGGTGCGCGACACGCGGCGCGCGCTGTAGCTCAGCGCCTCGACCTGCTCCACCCGCAGCAGCGGCGCTTCCCGCTCGGGGGCCGTCTGGTCCGAGGCGCGACTGGGCGGCACATCCACCGCGGGGGGTGCGAACCGCCGGCGTTCACCGAGCGCGCGTAGGTCCCGCGCGGTGCGTGCGCCTCGGGGGGGGCGCCAGAACACCCGGAACGCCTCGTCGAAGACCGGCAGGTCCTGGGCCCGGCGCACGAGCAGCGTTTGCAGGGTGTGATAGAAGTCGGCTCGTCGCCCGATGTCCACATACGCGAGTGCCGCGGCCACGTCCAGCATCCGGCCGGCCTGCGCGTCGAGCCCGAGGTTCCGCAGCAGGCGACCGAAGTGGATGAGATTGGGGAAGAGGCAGCCGTCCGTCGACACTGGCACTCTGAGGCTCTGCTCAGGACGTACCGGGGCCAGGGAGGGAGGATCAGGGCAGGTCACCAGACATCTCGCTGAGACGACATCCCCATGGCCGAAGCCGTATGCGTTGCCACCGTGGATGTCTGGTCCCCGCGTAGCGGGGCTGTGCTGAACGCGCGCTGGCGACGCCGTGATCGGATGTTTGCTGGCACGGCGTCGCGGGCGCCGGCATCGTCAGGTCCCGGTCGGCGCCAGACTGCGCTCGAACAGCGCCTGGGCCCGCTCGCCCCGGATCGCCTCCAGGTCCTCCCGGGTCTTCAGCACCAGCCCCAGGGTCTCGTCGATCGTCTCGCGGTCGAGCTCGTGCCGGTCCAGGGCGACCAGCGCGGCAATCCAGTCGAGTGTCTCCGAGATGCCCGATACTTTGTAGAGCTCCGCCGTGCGCAGCTCCTGCACGAAACGCGTCACCTGTTCAGCCAGCCGCGCCGGCGCCTCCGGCACCTTGTCGGTGATGATCCGGTATTCCTTCTCGAAGTCCGGATAGTCGATCCACCAGTAGAGACAGCGGCGCTTCAGCGCGTCATGCAGCTCCCGGGT
Source organism: Acidobacteriota bacterium (assembly GCA_022562495.1). Taxonomy (GTDB): domain Bacteria; phylum Acidobacteriota; class Vicinamibacteria; order Vicinamibacterales; family UBA8438; genus NP936. Next base: position 18,598 of record JADFPE010000053.1, on the reverse strand, counting down.
GCGGTTGGACGTGATGATGACAATCGGTGGCGTGGTCGCGCGAATGGTCCCGAGCTCGGGAATCGTCACCTGATAGTCGGACAGCAGCTCGAGGAGATAGCCTTCGAACTCCTCGTCGGCGCGGTCGAGCTCGTCGATCAGCAAGACCGGCGGCCGGTCGCCCGGCGCCTCGAGCGCGCGCAGCAGGGGCCGCTTGATGAGGAAGTCGGGGCCGAAGAGGTCGGCCGCCACCGCCGCGCGGTCGACCGGGCCGCCGGCCTCACGCATCCGGATCTCGAGCAGCTGGCGTGCGTAGTTCCACTCGTAAACGGCGTGGGTGACGTCGAGCCCTTCGTAGCACTGCAGCCGGATGAGCTCGGTACCGAACGCGCTGGCGAGCACCTTCGCCACCTCGGTCTTGCCGACCCCCGCCTCGCCCTCGAGCAGGAGCGGGCGGTGCAGCCGGAGCGCGAGATAGATCGAGGTGGCCAGCCCGCGATCGGCCACATAGCGCTCGCGGGCCAGCAGTGCCTGGAGCTCGTCGATCGAAGACGGCAGCGCGGCGTCGGTCATTGCGGGATCGATGGGAGGCGCTCGGCGAGCAAGACAGATGGCAACGTCGACCGCCCCCGGCGCTGTGGCTGATGGGCGCGACGGGCAGCCGGCCGGCGTGTCGCTGTGCGGTGCACGAAGATCTGAAGAAAGACGGCGAAGCCCGCCGACTTCTCCTGCCTCCTTCGTATGCGAGTCTAGCCCGCCCGCTCGACGGCGGCGGTCAGCGCGCGCTTCACGCAGACCGGCGCCATCGCCCGCCGATACTCGGCCGAGGCGTAGATGTCACCGATCAGATCGTCGCCCAGGTCGGCCGACACCGCCGCGGCGGCCGCCGCGATGGTGTCCACCGAGGGTGTCTGACCGGTCAGCGCCTGCTCCACCGAGTCTGCGCGTGTGGCGACCGGGACCAGTCCACCCAGCGCCACCGCCGCGGTGCTGATGGTGCCGCCAGTGAGGGTCACCGAGGCGGCCGCCCCGACCACGGCGTAGCGCGACGCCGGGTGGGAGAACTTGATGTAGGCCTGGCCCTGTCCGGCGGAGGCGGCCGGCACCTCGATCGCGGTCACGATGTCGTGGTCGCCGAGCGCCGTTTCCATCATGCCCTCGAAGAAGTCGGCGGCCGGAATGCTGCGCTCGCTGCCGTCCACGGTGACCGCGATCGTCGCATCGAGCGCGCGCAACACCGTGGGCAGGTCCGAGGCCGGGTCGGCGTGCGCCACGTTCCCGCCGATGGTGCCGCGGTTGCGCACCGCCGGGTCGCCGATCAGTCCCGCCGCCTCGGCCAACGCCGGACACCGCGCGGCCAGCTCCGACGAGGCCGCCAGCTCGGCGTGGGTCGTCAGCGCCCCGATCCGCACGCGGCCATCCGTCACGCTGATGCCCTTCAGCTCGTCCAGCCGGCCGATGTCGATGAGCGCCGGCGGCGTCGTGAGCCGGAGCTTCAGCAGCGGGATCAGGCTGTGTCCGCCCGCCAGGAGCTTGGCGCCCGGGTGCTGCTGCAGCAGCTGGCCCGCCTCGGCGAGAGAGCCCGCCCGGTAGTATGCGAACTCTGGTGCGTACATCGCGTCCTATCCTTTTGCCTGCTGAATCGCCTGCCAGACCCGCTCCGGCGTCAACGGCATCCGGATCGACGTGACCCCCAGCGGCCGCAGGGCGTCGATGACGGCGTTGTAGACCGCCACGGTCGAGCCGATCGTGCCCGCCTCGCCGACCCCCTTGACCCCGATCGGATGATGGGGCGACGGGGTCACGGTGGACAGCACCTCGATGTCGGGGAGCATGTCGGCGCGCGGCAGCGCGTAGTCGAGCATGCTGCCGGTCACCAGTTGGCCACCCTCGTCGTAGACCGCTTCTTCCCACAGGGCCTGCCCGATGCCCTGCACGACACCGCCGTGCACCTGGCCCTCGACGATGACCGGGTTGATCTGCGGGCCGCAGTCGTCCAGTGCAATATACCGCGTCAAGGTCACGACGCCGGTCTCGGCCTCGACCTCGACCACGGCGAGGTGCGTGCCGAACGGGAAGGTGAAGTTCGGCGGGTCGTAGAAAGTGGACGCTTCGAGCCCCGCCTCGACCCCCTCCGGCATGTTCCACGCTACATTCGCCATCAGGGCGATGTCGGTGATGGTTTTGTGCTGGTCCGGCGCCCCCTTCACGAAGAACTTGCCGTCCTCATAGTCCATGTCCTCGACCGCCGCTTCGAGCAGATGCGCCGCGATGACCTTCGCCTTGTCCCTGATCTTGCGGGCGGTCAGCGCCAGCGCCGCGCCGCCGACCGCCGTGGTCCGGCTGCCGTAGGTGCCCCAGCCCATCGGCGTCATGTCGGTGTCGCCGTGAAACACCTTCACGTCGTTCGGGTCGACCCCGAGCTCGCTGCTGACGATCTGCGCGAAGGTGGTCTCCTCGCCCTGCCCGTGCGGGGAGGCACCGATGAAGACGTGCACCTTGCCGCTCGGGTGGAAGCGGACGATGGCGCTCTCCCAGAGCCCCCCCTGGAACCCGATGGCCCCGGCCACCTGCGACGGACCGAGCCCGCACATCTCGACGTAGTTGGCCAGCCCCAACCCCAGATAGGTCCCGTTGATCGGTCCCTTGGCCTGCGTGGCGCGCAGCCCCGCGTAGTCGGCATGGGCCAGCACCTTGTCGAGGGCGGCCGGGTAGTCGCCGCTGTCGTAGCTCAGCGTCGTGATCACTTCGTGGCCGTCGTCGAACTTCGGGATCAGGTTTTTCTTGCGCACATCGACCGGGTCCATCTCGAGCTCGGCGGCCAGCAGGTCCATCATCCGCTCGAGCATGAACGTCGCTTCGGGCCGGCCGGCGCCGCGATACGCATCGACCGGGGTGCCGTTGGTGTAGGTGCCGTAGACGTCCTCCTTGACTGCCGGGAGCGTGTAGGGGCCCGAGAGCATCAGCCCGTGCAGGATCGTCGGAATCCCGGGCGCGGCGGTCGAGAGATACGCGCCCATGCCGGCATACACCGTGCACCGGAGCCCCGTGATCGTGCCGTCCTTCTTGGCCGCCAGCTCCACCTGCTGGACGTGGTCCCGCCCGTGCGTCGTGGCCTGGTAGTTCTCGCTGCGTGTCTCGGTCCACTTGACCGGGCGGCCGAGCCGCATGCTGCAGAACACCGTGACGAAGTCGGCCGGGTAGACGGCGAGCTTGCTGCCGAACCCGCCGCCGACCTCCGGCGCCACCACCCGGATCTTGTCCTCGCCCAGCCCGCACACACCCGACATGAGGAACCGCACGATGTGCGGGTTCTGCGTCGTGTTCCAGAGCGTCAGCTCCCCGGTCGCGGTGGTGTAGCTGGCCAGCGCCGCCCGTGTCTCCATCGCGTTCGGGATCAGTCGCTGCTGAATGATGCGGTCGGAGACGACCACCTCGGCCTGCTCGAAAGCGGCGTCGATGTCACCACCGGCCACCGTCCAGTGGAACGCCTGGTTGCGTGGAATCTCGTCGTGCAGCTGTGGGGCCCCGTCCTTGGCCGCCTGTTCCGGGTCAATCACCGCCGGGAGCGGTTCGTAGTCCACCTCGATGAGCTCGAGCGCGTCCTCGGCGGCATACCGGTCCTCGGCCACGAGCACCGCGACGAGGTCACCCACGTAGCGCACGACGTCCTTCGCGAGGCCGTGATAGGTGGCCACCTTCAGGTCGGAATCGGGGAGCAGCCAGGCGCAGGGGGTCGGTTGCAGCGCACCCACGGTATCGGCGTGGGTGTAGACGGCGACGACCCCGGCCGCGGCGGCCGCGTTGCTGGTGTCGATCGACGTGATGCGTGCGTGGGCGTGCGGACTGCGCAGCATGGCGGCGTGCACCATGCGGGGCAGCGTCAGGTCGTCGGTGTAGGTAGCGGTGCCGGTGATGAGCCGCGGGTCCTCCCGGCGGCGGATGCCCGAACCGAAAATGCGTGTGCTCATCGCTGACCTGCCATGGTGCCGGCGGCATGTCGGATCGCCCGTACGATGTTCTGATATCCGGTGCAGCGGCAGATGTTCCCCTCGAGCCCATGCCGGATCTGTTCGTCGGTCGGGTCCGGGGTGGTGCGCAGCAGCTCGACCGAGGCCAAAATCATGCCCGGTGTGCAGAAGCCGCACTGCAGCCCATGCTTCTCCCAGAACGCGTCCTGGATCGGGTGCAGCTCGCTGCCGTTGGCCAACCCCTCGATGGTGGTCACCTCGTAGCCGTCGGCCTGGACCGCCAGGGCGGTGCAGCTCTTCATGGACACGCCGTCGAGCAGCACCGTGCAGGCGCCGCACTGACTGGTGTCGCAGCCGATCTTGGTGCCGGTCGCCCCGATGACCTCGCGCAGGAAGTGCACCAGCAACAGCCGGGGCTCGACCTGGTGCTCGTAGCGCTGTCCGTTGACTGTGATCGTGACAGGAACGTGCAACCCGCGCCTCCTTGCGTGACCGCCTGGCGCACCGCGCCGTCCCGGGACGCCGGGGTGTCAGATTATATCCCTAGCACGTCACTCACCCTCGCCAAACCGCTGGGCGAGCGCGTACTTCTCGTCCACTCCGATCAGATCGTTGAACTGCTCGAACGCCATCAACTGCTGTCTGACTCGGCGCGTCGTCCCGTCGCCACGCAGGCGATCGTAGACCGTGGTGAGCGCATGGGCCGAGGCGTAGAGTCCTGCCAGCGGATACAGGATCAGGTCGAACCCCAGCTCGGCGAGCTGCGTCTGCTCGAGGACCGGTGTCTTACCCTGTTCGATCATGTTGGCGACGGTCGGTTTCGGGGCTCGCCGGCCGATCTCCTTCAGCTCGTCGAGCGAGGTGGGCGCCTCGACGAAGGTGGCATCCGCGCCGGCGGTGCGAGCCGCCTCGACACGGGCGATCGCCTCGTCGAGACCCACCGCGGCCAGGGCATCGGTGCGCGCCACGATAAAGAAGTCACGCTCGTCTTTCGTCTCGACGGCGGCGCGAATCTTCTGGATGTAGTCGTCCCGCGCGATCACCCGCTTGCCCCGCATGTGGCCGCACTTCTTCGGCCACAGCTGGTCTTCGAGGAAACAGCCGGCGGCGCCGGCCTCGATCAGCTCGCCGACCGTGCGCACCACGTTCAGCGCATTGCCATACCCGGTGTCGGCGTCGACGATGATCGGCATGGTCACCGCGCGGCAGATATGCCGAGCGCGATCGATGATCTCGGTCTGGGTCAGCAACCCCATGTCCGGCTCGCCGATCAACGTGGCCGATACCGCGTAGCCGGAGATGAACGCGAGCGGAAACCCGACCCGCTCGGCGATCTTCGCCGACAGGGTGTCATACACACCCGGGAAGACGAGCGCGCCGCGCTCGTCGAGGATCCGTTGCACGCGTGAGGGCATGATCTGGTACTCCAGAAGTCAGCAGTCAGGAGAGCCGGCCTGTCCGCCGAAGCCTGGGCGAAGGCGGGAGGGCGTCGCCAACCTCTTTTGATTGCGGCCGACGCGTCGGCGATTATAGTTGCGCACGCAGCGGTCGGTGCGATGTCGCCACGCATTCGTTGTCGCCAGGACGTTCAGGCCCGTCGTGGCCACGCCGCATTCGTCGCACACGTGAGGTGCGGGGCCTCAGGAGGAGACGATGACTGACGAGACGATTTCACCCGACATGCCCTACCCGTCGAAGCATGTAGACGTGCTGGGATCGCGCATGCACTACGTGGAGGCGGGTACCGGCGACCCGGTGCTGTTTCTGCACGGCAACCCGACGTCCTCGTATCTGTGGCGCAACGTCATGCCGCACCTGTCGCCAGTGGCTCGCTGCGTCGCCGTCGACCTGATCGGCATGGGGCAGTCCGACAAGCCGGATCTGGAGTATCGCTTCGTCGACCACGCGCGCTATATCGACGGGTTCATCGCGGCGCTCGGGCTCGAGCGGCTGACCCTGGTCATCCACGACTGGGGCTCGGCGCTCGGGTTCCACTACGCCCGCCGGCACGAAGCGAACGTGAAGGGGATCGCCTTCATGGAGGCGGTCGTGCGACCCCTCACCTGGGACGAATGGCCGCACACGGTGCGGGCGCTGTTCCAGCAGTTCCGGACACCCGAGGTCGGCTGGAACCTTATCGTCAATCAGCACGTCTTCGTCGAGCAGGTGTTGCCCGGCGCCATCGAGCGCACCCTGACGCAGGAGGAAATGGACCGGTATCGCGAGCCGTATCTGGACCCGCCCAGCCGGAAACCGCTCTGGCGCTGGCCCAACGAGATCCCGGTCGACGGCGAACCGGCGGACGTGGTCGAGCTCGTCCAGGCCTATGCCGACTGGTTGGGGCGGTCGGGGGTGCCCAAGCTGCTGCTCTATGCGCAGCCGGGGGCGATCCTGCGCGCCGGCATGGTCGCGTGGTGCCGGGATCACGTCGCGGCACTGACGAGCGTCGACATCGGACCGGGTCGGCACTTCGTGCAGGAGGACCGGCCCCATGAGATTGGCCGGGCGCTGCGCGAGTGGTATGACACGCTGTAGCGGAGTGTCCCAGAGGTCACCCGAAGAAGGCAGGAGGCAGGAGCAGCCGAAGGGCTTGGCCGACGGCTGATCAGTACGTAGCGGACGGACTGCAGACCGGCCCCAGCGCACCTGCGTTCCGGAGGCTGAAGCCGGAAGCCTGAAGGCCCGGCGTCAGTGGGGAGGGTCACGGCACGAGCAGCGGCGCCAGTACCGAGAGGTCGCCATCGATGTCGGGGTTGGGCGTCAGATGGAGCAGCCGCGCCAGGAAAGGATAGATGTGCACGCTCTCGACCGGTCCGACCCGCCGTCCGGGTACGATCTCGGGCCCCGTGGCCAGGAAGATCCCGTGCATGTCGGGGTGACGCGGGTCCCACCCGTGCATCCCGGGCGGCGGCGATGACGAGCCGCCCATCCCGATCATCGCACCCGGCTCGGCCACCACGACCACGTCGCCGATCCGCGGGTCCGCCCGGTAGCGCAGCGCTTCCGGGACCTCGTCTCGCAGATACGCTCGGCCCCCACGTAGTCCGTCGTTGATGTCGTCCCGGACCGTCCGTGCGCGATCCGCGTCGCCCTCGACGAACAGGTTGGCGCCCGGCCCGGTTACGACCACACGGGTGTTTCGCAGGTCGGCGATCTCGCCGAGGTCGGTCACCAGCTCCGGGTCGACGCTCCCCATGCCGTGGTCCGACACCAGGACAACCGACACCTGGTCGCCGTACGGCAACCGCCCGAGTCCGTCCAGCAACCGGCCGAGTGCGGTATCGACCTGACGGACCGCGCGCGCGACGGCCGGCGACGCCGGGCCGGCAGCGTGTCCGGCGCCGTCAACGGCCGAGAAGTAGAGAGTGATCAGGTGGGGGCGCGTGTGGACCGGCAGCGACAGCCAGGCCAGGACCTGGTCGACACGCTCGCGGTACGACCCGCGGGCCTCGTATGGGGTCCAGAACGTCGGACGCACACCGCCAACTGCGGCTTCGGTGCCCACGAAGAGCATCGCCGCTGCCACCATGCCCTGGGTCTCGGCCGTGACCCAGATCGGTTCGCCCCCGTACCACGTACCGTCCTGGACCGTGGCGCTGTTCCGGTAGTGGTAGGCCTCGCTGCGCACCGGGTCGAAGAAGCGGTTGCCCACGATGCCGTGGTGCTCCGGGTAGAGACCGGTGGCGATGGAGTAGTGGCTCGGGAAGGTCAGGGATGGGTAGACGGGGATCAGGGCGTCGGCACCCCCACCGGTGTCGGCCACGTGGTCGAAGCTGGGCGTGTCGTATCGCGCCAGGTAGTCGTGGCGAAAGCCGTCGAACGAGACCAGCACCAGATACGGCTTGTCGAGCGTCTCGGGCGCGTTCGCGCCACCGGTGCCTTCCGGTGTGCGGACCGGTTCCGGCGCGGCGGGTGTGCCGGCAGCCGGCGGCGGTAGGGTTGGCGCGAGCGCACCGGTCGGCACCCCGCAGCCCGCCAGCGCGCCAGCGAACACGAGCAGCAGCGCCGAGGCACGGCCCTTCAGGGCCGCAGGCATCGTGATGCAGGAATGGGGTGAGTGACGGGGATTGAACCCGCAACATCCGGAGCCACAGTCCGGCGCTCTACCATTGAGCTACACTCACCACGCGATGTGTCAGATATGTTAAAGAAGCAGCTTCCCTAGTTTGTGGCGGTCTCGTTTTTGGAGGCTGCCATGCAGGCCTGCCGCGTACTCGGCCCGGTGCTCGTTCTCCAGTCTACTATGTGCCGATTTTTGGGGAGCGGCCTAGCAGCCCGTGGTCAGAGTCCGGCTGCATTCGACCGGCGCTGCATCCCGCCTGGCCGCGCCAGCCGCCGCCCGGCCCCTGCATGTCCGGGCTATGGCCAGGTCTCGCGGAAGCCGTGGCGACGGCGGATTGTGTCTCGGTCGAAGACTGCCGGTATGCTCCCTCGTCGCGCGTTGCGCGGGCCGGATGCGGCATCGCCTGCGACGACGCTCGGTGCAACGCTGGACTTTCGCCCCGGACTGTTAGCTCTCAGCCGTCCACACGGCCCCGCGGACGGTGCCAGTCGACTCTTCGCGATACACCGACTGCACGGTGTCGTCACGGAGATAGAAGACATACCAGCCAGCGCCGTCGCCTTCGGTGCGCACGCGTTGTCGGGCCCCCTCAGACCAGTCCGAGAGTTGTTCGACGCCGCGAATCGTGCCGAATTCGGGGTGGTCCTCGAGAAAGCTGGCGACCGATGGCAACACGTTGTCTGGTGGTGATGATGTAGATCCGCCACATGCGGTGACCATGAGACAGACCATCACAAGGCCGGTGCCGATACGCGTCATGGTGTCTTCTCCTGTTCCCTTCCCCATGTCATTGCCGAATGCGTGGCCACGATACGACCGCCGCCGGTGTAGTCGTCGGGCTCCAGCCTGGAGGTCGCCGGCAGCCAGGGGTCGGTCCTCCACGTGTAGGTCTGCGACGGTCCGATGGTCTCGGTCGTGATCCGGAAGGCGACCCAGTCGGCGCCCTTCGCCTCGGGGGTGTTGCTGAGGACATAGATCGCACGGATGACGAGCTCGTTGCTGTCAGAGGCCCCGTCGGGGCAGCCAACGAGGCCGTGCCGGCTGTACCCCTCCTGAGCCGAGGGCGCCTGGAGGCCAGCCAGGACGAGCACACCGAGGGCGAGCACGAAGCGACGTCGCAATCCTTCACCTCCTGTTGATTGTGAGGCTACTCTACAACATTTACGACGTCGTGGAGGCGACAGCGAACAGGTGTTCACGTCGTGTTTCAGCGGCTGCGTGGCGACGTAGGGGACGGTCACGTCGTCATTTTCGTCTGGCTGTCGCGTCATGCCCGTGTCTCCCTTCAGTGACGGGAGGCGTGCATCCTCGGTCCCGACGCGAGTCGGGTGATTGGCGGCCCTGGCAGTTCCGGCGGGATGCGAACGTGTCGCACCCGCTCCACGACCCGCGCAACGACCGGCTGCCCCGCCGCGTGTCACCCGCCGCGATAAGATAGTCCGCATGTCGCACCCGTCCCTTGGTCCCGTCGGCGAGACGCCGGCCGTCCGGTCACCGGTGACCGACGACGTCCTCCGCGCCGTGCGGGTGATGATCGACGCGTATCGGTTGTCGGCCGAGTCGCAGGACGTCGACGTCATTCTCGAGGGCATTCTCGACCAGGTGGCCAAGCTGGTCGCCTACGACGCGGCCGGCATCTATGTGCTGGGACGGTCGAATCGGCGGGTGCGTCACTGGCGGTGGCGGGGCAAGGAGGGTCCCGCGCGGGGCCGTGGTGATCCGGTCGATGAGGGTGGGATGGTCGCTCGGGCGATGGAACGAGGCGAGCCGGTGCTCACCAACTGCGCCGCCGAGGACGAGACACCGGGCGGGTCCGGGTTCGAATCGTGTCTGGTTGTGCCGATCGTCGGGCTCCACACCGCCATGATGGGCGCCCTCGAGCTGCGCGCGACACGGCCGAGCGCATTCGATGCTCGCGCCGTCGAGATCCTGCAATTGCTCGGCACCGTGGTGGCCGGCAGCATCGAGCGTGCTCGGCTGAAGGATGAGGTGCGGGACAAGCGCCGGATTGACAGCGAGCTCATGGTGGCGCGGCAGGTGATGGAGGAGTTGATTCCACGCACGATCCCCACGCTGCAGGGGTTCGACATCGCCGGCGTCAACGAGGCCTCGTTCGAGGTGGGTGGCGACTACTACGAGTTCATCCCGCTGCCCGACGACCGCTGGGGCATCATCATCGCCGATGTTGTCGGCAAGGGGATCGGCGCGGCATTGCTGGTGTCGGCCATCCGGGCCTCGCTCTACGCCCTGGTGGACCGCGAACTGGCGGCGCGCGCGGTCATGCGGCGCGCCAACCGCTTTTTCTACGACTCCGTCGAGGAGGGCCGGTATGTCACCCTCTTCTACGCCGTCCTCGATGTGCCGTCGCGCCGGATGATTTACGTCAACGCCGGACACCCCCCACCCCTCGTGTTGCGTGAGAACGGCGAGGTCGAAGCGCTGGAAAGCGGTGGGGTGCCGCTGGGCATGTTCGAGACGCCGCGCTACTTCGAGGGGGTCGCCCGGCTCGAAGAAGGCGACCTGATGGTGTGCTACACCGATGGCATCGTCGAGTCGAGCAACGCGCACGACGAGCACTACGGTCGCGACCGTCTGCTGACCACGCTCGGCGGCGTGCGGACTCAGAGCGCCGAGGCCATCTGCAGCCACGTGATGGACGATGTGCGCAGCTTCTCGTTCGGCAGTCAGGACGACCGGACGCTGCTGGTGCTGAAGGCCACCTAGCGGCCCGTGGTGACAGTCCCGCTGCATCCACCCTGCCGGCGTTGTGTCTCGCTCGAAGACTGCCGGGATGCATCGGCGGCCGAAAATGAGAAGTCGTGCTTGCGTGGGCCCTAAGGTCCTCCCGCTTCCCCTGGGAAAGGGCCGGCGTCGGGGCTACGGATGATCGCCCTGTGGGGCGTGCTCCGGATGTCGGGGTGAAGAGAAGGAGACGGGCCGTCAGAGGAAGCGGGAAACGGCGCTGACGTGTTGAAACTGCGTTCGGAGTAGTGTCGATGAACCCCTCTGAACGGCCCGTGGCGTGTCGAGGCGGTGAGGCCTCGAACGGTCATACTGGGGAGGTCGATCGTTCGCCAACCCGCTGCCACAGCATATCAAAAAGAGTGCGCTGGTGTCCACAACGCCGCTGCCTTACGGCATAGCGAAGCGTTGACGGCCGCGCTGGTCACCCTCAGTCGTCGGCGTTGACCGGTTCGTGGCGAAATCGCTGATAGTGTGCCGCCAGTAGATCGCGGCCGAAATCACCCTTGAAGTCACGCCAGACGCTGTGCGCGTGATTGCCGTCACCTTGGGTGTTGTCGTACTCGATGAGGAACGTGGGTCCCTGGATGCGGTAGTAGTGCGGCTCACCGCGCGCCGCTCCGCCCATCCAGCCGAACTTGATACCGCCGAGCCCGGCGTTCCGGATTTCCATCAGACGCCGGTCGGCGACCGCCGCCGGTTGCACCGTGGCGTATTCCTCGATGATCGACCACAGCACCCCGCGCTGATTCTCGTTGAGGTCGCGCTGCGCGACCCCGAGGTCGTCCTGCATCGCCGCTTCGCGCTGGTTGCTCGTCAGGATGTCGCGCGGCGCGGTGTCGTTCAGCATGGCGCTCGCGCGCTGAGCGTCGTTCAGCGACGCGAGCAGGGCTCGGGCCTGGTCCTCCTCACGGCCCAAGACCCGTGTTCCGCGCTTCGGTCCGTCGCGCACCTCGGCCGGGTTGGTGCCGAAGAACTGCGGGCTGCTGGCAACGCGGGTGCCATTGACGACCGTCCAGTTCTGCGAGATGTGGTGGCCCTCGTACCGCCAGCCCCAGGTGTTGCCCTCGGCCGGTTCGCCGAAGACCATGAAGAAGTAGAGATCCGGGTCCCGGATGTCGCGGCCTTCGAGCTCGAACAGGATCTGCTCGAGCTGACGGATCGACTCCGCCTTGGTGAACCCTTCCTCGCTGAGCCCCGTCCGGAGCAGGTCGAGCCCGGCCGCGCGCTGGCTGGCGGTCATCGTCTTCAGCGGGACGCCCTTGCGCTCGCGTGGGATGAAGTGCCAGTCGAAGCGGTCCTCCCCATCGAAGGGAAACCGCACGGCGGCGGTCTGCTCGGCGTTCAGGCTGTCGAGAAATGCCGCCGCTGCCGTCGTCATGGCGGCCGCCGGTGCGTCGGTTTGTCGAGAGATCGCGATCGTGCCCAGCAGCACGACGAGGCAGACGACGTTGACGATGGTGCGCGCCATTGATCTTCCCCTCCTAATCCATCGCTCGCGGCGTGCCCATCGGCCGCGCCGTGTGCGTGTCATGCGTGATCGCTGCTGCGAGCCGGAGCGTACCTCCCAGCGGCGGGGGAGTCAAGACGACCACTGGGCGGCTACCGGAACGTGAAGCCCACCCCGACCTTGACGTCGGCCAGGCCCGAGCCGCCCCCCTTGAACTCGGTGAAGAAGCCGTTCTCATGGGCGAACCCGAACACGTAGCTCAATCCGCCGGTCACGTCGTTCTTGGTCTCGACACGGGTGATCGCCACCGCGGGGCCCGTGCCCTGGTAGAGTGCCCAGTCGGTCCCGCCGAGATCGAAGCGATACAGGAACTCGACGGTGATCGTGGCCAGCATCAGGTCTTCGCCGAAGCCGCCATCGATGCTCGGTCGGATCAGGAAGTCATCCGACCCGAGCGGGACTTCCAGATGCGTCCCGACGTAGACCTGCTCCGGATTGATCGTCGCGCCGCCCTGGAACCCGATCGCCTGCGCGGCCGCCAGCCCCACGCCGAGACATACCACGCCGGGCACCATCCACGTCACTCTGGTCCACATCGTCATCACGCTCCGTAGCTCCGATCCGGCTTCCTGTCAGCGTATACCACCTCGCCCCACGGCCCTGTCTGCAGTTCCGATCGAGGGTGGGCCAGCTGTTCGCGCCGACCAGGGTGCGAGCGCCGCTTGGTGGACAGGAGTCGCGCGGCGTCCCCTGAGGAGGTGCTGATGAGATCGCAGACCTGAGTCGAACGATGGTGGCGTACGGCTCGGTGCTGCTGACCACGGCGTCGTCCGGCTGCCGGACATGTGCTTCGTGGCCCCGGTCATAAGTACGGTAGCATTCGGCTGGCGATGCATCCCGCCTGGACGGCGTTGCTCCTCGGTCACACATCCCCCAAAGTTGCTCCCTCGTCGCGCCTGGCCAGCCGGGCGCCTCGCCACCCTCGGTGCGTTACCGAAATTATGACCGGGACCACTTAGCGTGCCTCGGCTTTTCTCAGGACGACACCGTCGCCGGCGAGGGGCACCACCTCGCGCTCGTCCAACAGCTGGGCGGTCCGCTCCGGGCCGAAGACACGCGTCAACTCCTCGCCGGGCGTGCCGCGCGGGATGATGATGACGTCTATGCGGTCGAGCTTCGCGAAGAACTCGTCGGCGTCGTACGACCGGAACACCGGGCTGGCGAGCATGTGGTTGCGCAGGTCCATGTTCGGGTTGTAGTAGTGATGGAACCCGCCGCCTCCCCAGTCCAGGAACGTCGTGGCGAAGTGCGGCGGGTCCAGGGCGGGATCGATGGCCGCCACCTGACGGGCCATCGACTCGAGCTGTGCCACCGCCTCGCGCGTGGCCCAGATGCGCTCTCCACCTGGTAGTTCCAGCGGTTGTCCCGCCGACGGATTCCAGAAGATGATCTTCAGCAACAGGAGGGTGCTCGGCAGCCACACCAGCATCACCACGAGACGCACGGCGACGCGCGACCGGCGCAGCACCCACGCCGCCCCGGGGACCAGCGCCCAGGCCGCCTGATAGTAGAGATGTACATGGCCGAAATAGCCGGTCGCCGCCACCGCGTAGTACAGCGGAGCCAGCAACAGCGCGTCATCGCTAGAGTGTGTGCTGGTCACGCGGGTGCCTGTCCGTGTCTTCAGGAGCATGCCGATAGCGGTCACACCCAGGAGCGCACACGAGAGCGGCAGGAGCTGCTGGCCCAGGAAATGCGGCCACCCCTCCCACCCGGGGTAGGTCCAGCTATACGAGGTCTCCACATACGCTGGCCAGAGGGCCTCCGCGGCGATGTGCGGTGGCACGGTGGCCCACACGTGCGCCACCAACACCGCCTGCACGGCCAGGAACGCGCCCAGCGTCGCCAGATTGCGCTTGACGATGCGTCCGAACCTGGACCCATCGGCGAGCATATAGCACAGGTCTGCCACGATGAGGGCGGCGCCCGCGAAGAACGCTCCGCCGAACTTCACCCACTGCCACACGCCGAGTCCCACGCCGACCCACACCGCATGCCCGACCCTCCGGTCGTGCGGTGGTCTCCAGGCAAGCAGGACCGCGATGAGACAGACGCGCTCCCACGACATGTATTCGGCGTTGCTGTAGGTTCCCAGGATGCCGCCGGGCGTGAGCATTAACGGCAGGAATCCGAACAGGGTGACCTGCAGCGCTGTGACGACATCGACGTGGCGGCGCACGAAGACATACGCGAGCACGATCGCGAGCACGCTGGAGACGATGTGGAACGCGAGCACCGCAGCGATCGTGTTGCCGACCACCGTCGAGAAGGCGGAATAGAGATGGACGGCGAGCGGCCCGTACTGCAGCGCAATCTCCGAGTAGAGGTGCCGGCCCTGGGCGAGCCGTGCGGCGCGGTAGAGCTGGTTGCCCGCCTCGCCGAGCACGTACCGGAACGTCCAGTTCAGGTCCGGGCGCAGCCACAGGTATGAGACGGCCAGCGTGACCGCCAGCCCGACGACGGCGACGGCCCCCAGATAGCTGACCCGTCGGCTCTGGTTGAACGCCCAGAGATACCAGTGCAGATACTGGGGCAGCCACGCGACGAGCTTGAAACGGCTCTCGCCGCCGGACCGATCTCGCCAGATGCCGGGCACTTCCGCGACCCGTCCACCGGTGAAGTGGGCTTTGACGGTCAGCTCGAGCGCGAGGCTGAAACCCGCCCGGCTCTCGATCCGCGTGCGCGCCAGGAACGCGCGGCGATACGCCTTGAAGCTGTTGGTTGCGTCGTGGGTCGGGAGGCCCGCGATCCAGCGGAGCGAGACACCAGCGAGGCGACTACACAGCCCTTTGAGCCACGGCCCGCCAATCTGCCGGCCGCCGCGCATGTAGCGACTGGACGCGACGACGTCGCAGCCGTCCTCGACCCGGGAGACCATCGGCTCGACACACGAGAAGTCGTCCGCCAGGTCCGCCATCATCACCAGCACGACTGGCGCCCTGGCGGCTCGCATCCCCGCCTCGATTGCGAAGCGGACACCGGGTCCGAGGTCGTTCTTGACGAGACGGACGTCGTGAGGCTTCTCGCTGGCCGGGAGCTCGTTCAACGCCGGCAGCGTGTCATCTTCGTCGAAGTCGTAACAGACGAGCAGCTCGTAGCCGGGCGGCAGCTCAGCCACCGCGCGGCGGCAGAACTCGCCGATGTTGGCGCCCTCGTTGAACACCGGCAGGACGACCGAGTATCGCGGCGTGGACGATGCGTGACGGTCGTTCATGCCGATGCGGGTTGGTGGCGCTGTGGCACGCGCAACCTGGGCGGGGTGAGGACAGCCGTCAGATTCGTCCCAGCTCGATTTCCTGCCTGACCCATGGGATCACCTCGTCGAGCACCGTGCTCAGGTCCGTGCGGGCCTCGAAGCCCAGTAGATCGCGGGCCTTGTGTGTTGACGGCACCCGGCGCTGCACGTCATTGGGATAGGGCGGTTCGGTGACGAACCGAAACGGTCGTCCGTCGGTGTGGATCTTGCCCCAGATCAGCTCGGCGAGCTCGAGCACGGTGGTCTCCACGGGAGTCGACAGGTTGAAATCCTGATTGAGCGCGGCCGGGTGCGTGATACAGGTCGCGATCCCTTTCGCCAGGTCTCCACCGTAGGTGTAGCATCGCACCTGGTCGCCGCGGCCGAGGATATGCAGCGGGTCCTGCTCTTTCTGGATCTTTTGCACCAGGTCGGGCACGACGTGGCTCATAGCCAGTGTCACATTGCCGCTGGAAATTTTCTTCTCGCCCAGCGCGCGGCGCTCACCCACTCCGACGCAGTTGAACGGACGGCAGATGGTGTAGGGCAACCCGTGCTGTTCGTGGGCCCCGTGCGCAAAGTACTCACAGGCCAGCTTCTGAAACCCATACGTGCTGGCGGGTGGCGGACAGTGTCGCTCGTGTCCCTCGGGCGTCGGAAATTGCGTGGCGCGCTCGTACACCATGCTGCTGCTGAGCACCGTGATTTTCTGCAGCCGGCCGTTCCGGTGCGCGTGAATCGCGGCGTCGAAGGTCGCCGCCGCAATGCGTTCGTTCTCTGCCAACAGGTCGTACGCATACGCGTGAAAGTACGCAATGCCACCGATGCGCGCCGCCCCAGCCACCAGATGGTCGCACTCGAGGGCGAGCCGGGTCAGCAGGTCGGCATCGGTGCAGTCGCCCCGCACGAACCGGTAGCGCGGATGGGACTGGTAGCTCTTCTCGATCGGTCCGTATTTCGAGAAGTTGTCGACCCCGATGACCTCGAACTGCTGGTCCAGCAGCTCCTGGATCAGGTATCCACCGATGAAACCGGCCGCACCGGTGACGAGAATCTTCATGGCTGGGTGCTCCTCGGGCCACCCATGATGGTCGATGCCTAGCTGGACGTCTGGGTGCCGAGACAGTTCCACACGTCGATGACGACGGTGTCGGCGGGAACCGCCAGCTCACGATACACTTTGTGGGGCGTCGCGACGAACACGACGTCCGCCTCTTCGAGCACGCGTTCCACAGGGACCACGTTCGGGTCCTGCACGTAGGGGTCCGTCACGAGCACACCGGCGGTCTCGAGCACGAGGAGCTTGCGGAGCTTGTAGCTCAGGGAGTCGCGCGGGTCGTCGGACTCGGCCTTGAATGCCAGGCCGAGAATCCCAGCCACCGCGTGGCGCAGCGACAGCTGCTCTCTGGCGCGCTCAATGAGATATGCGGGCAGCCCCTCGTTGATCAACATCGCGGCGTGACCCAGCACGAACTGATTGTGGCTGAACGCCGCCAACTGCATGGTGTCCTTCACCAGACACGGCCCGGCGGCCAACCCCGGTCCCGGCATGCCCGCCATCCGGGGATAGTCGTGCCGGCAGCCATGAAGCATGCGTTCGAAGTCGAGCCCGCGACTGGTCGCGATCATGTAGAACTGATTCACCGCCGCGAACTGCAGGTACCGCCAGGAGTTCGTCATCAGCTTGCACAGCTCCGCTTCCATTGGCGGCATCGTCACCACATCGGGCACGAAGTGGCGAAACAGCCGCTCCACCTCGGTGAGGGTCTGCTCGTCGAATGCCGAAATAATCTGCGGCAGGGTGCGAAACTCGCGCACGCTCTGGCCCTGGGCCACACGTTCGGGGCAGAACGACACCCGGACGTCCACGCCCAGGTCCTGGAAATACTTCTGCACATGCTCGCTGGTACCCGGGAACACGGTGCTACGCAGGACGAGGATCTGCCCGTCGCGAAACTGATCCCGGCATCCGTCGAGCGCCCGATGGATGCCGGTGAATGCGGGGTTCAGGTGTTCATCGATCGGGGTGCCGACGATGCAGATCAGGAACCGGCAGTCACGCAGGCGGTCGGGCTCGTGCTCGACCTGCAGCGTCCCGGCCGCCAGCGTGCGGCGGAGCATGTCCGGGGCATCCTGCTCGAAAAAGGGCATCCGCCCTTCCCGGATCATCCGTACCTTGTCGGCATCGATGTCGTAGATCACGGTGTGCAACCCGCAATCCGCGAACGTGAGCGACAGGGCAAGGCCCACATGTCCCGCGCCGCCGATGACCCCGACATCCAACTCGAACTTCGTCGTCATGGCTCCCTCGACATGCTGCGTCTGGTCTCGAACGCCGCTCCGGCCCCGGCCCCGCCCCGGCCCCGCCACATCGTTGCGCAAGAAGAGCGCCGTTCTGCGTTAGAACTAAGAAAAGACCCGAGAGAGGCGAATGTGGCAGCGACGTCAGTCCCTACCCCCCTTCTTTTAGGAGTCTTGCTTAGCGTAGTGCGCATCTACGTGATGTCATGTGGCATGGCTATTGGTTACGGAATGTTTCTCGGAGCGCTCGTCGGTTTTCTATTGGTATCCATCGCGCTCGGCGTATTCACATGGAAGCTGTTATCCCCAGACTGGTATTGGCGGCCCTATATCACATTCATCGTAGTCGCCGGGGGAGGAGCCGTAGGATTTTTCATTGGCGGTTTATCCGGAGGAATGATAGGGCAGGCCGTTTGCTAGTAATGGGCGCAACCGGCGTATCGCCGATGAAGAAACTCTCAGTGGCGAAAATGGACATCTTTTACAAAGTAAACAGCGGAGGTACTAAGCTATACTCTGGGACCTACTTTTATATCTAAAAAAGTAGGTCCCAGAGTATACCGGAGATGACCCGCAGAAAGGTGCGTTTTCGTTCATCACCACGACATTTGCAGCAGTGCACATTTGCCATATCAGCCTTTTTCAGAGTTTTCGACTACAGGTGAGATGAGTCAATGTCGATCCACAACTCAGTCCCTATGTGCCCCATCTGTCTGGCCCAGCTCCCAGTGACTCACTAGACCATGAGATCGCCACCTGGCAGGCCCAAAGCAAATTGCCCATGGTTTGATGTCGCT
>JADFPE010000291.1 GCA_022562495.1 Acidobacteriota bacterium | reverse complement strand
AAAGTGTTGTGGGAATCAAAGAGCAGTTGCGACGGGCTAACAAGCCGCCGCACCGGACGGCCGCCACCGGGCGCTTCGACGACGTTCTCGGCTGGGCACGCGATGCGAGCCGGCATCGAAGTACTGAACTGATGAGCTGCCTGACCCATCGTCGCACCTGACGGCCGGTGTGGCAATGTGTGGTCCGGTCGACCCTGGCCAGGACGGCTAGCAGCAACGTACGTCATGTGGACAGAGAGGAGGGTGCACGATGAAATGCCCGGCGTGTGATCGAACACTGGAGCAGGAGACCGTTGGCGACGTCACGGTCGACATCTGCCGAAGCGGCTGCGGGGGAATCTGGTTTGATCGATTCGAGTTACAGAAATTCGACGAGCCGCACGAGGAAGCGGGTCAGCAGTTGCTGAACACGAAGACCGATTCCAGTATCAAGATCGATCGGACCAAGCGCCTCAACTGTCCGACGTGCGACCACGCGGTCATGATGCGGCACTTCTTCAGCGTGAAGAAGGAGGTCGAGGTCGATGAATGTCCCGCGTGCGCAGGTATCTGGCTCGACGTGGGCGAGCTGCGCCATCTCCGCTCGCTGTTTCCGACCGAGGCGGATCGAAAGGAGGCGGCTGCACAGTATTTTCAGGAGGTCGTCGGTGAGCAGCTCGACGCGGTGCACGACGAAGGTGCGGAGAAGGCAGCCAAGGCGCGTCGAATCGCAAACGTCTTTCGCTTCATCTGTCCGAGTTACTACATCCCGGGCAAGCAGAAGTGGGGCGCTTTCTAGCCTTCACGCGGAGACGCCATCTACGAAGCGGCTAAGGCTGGCTCTCGGCCTCGGCCTCCGGCCGGAAGCTCAGGTCGGGGAGATACCGGACGAGCCACTGCTCGCTGCGGGTCACGATGCCCGACAGCTTCGCCGCTACCGCCTGCGCGCCCTCGGCCCCGAGTGCCCGCGCCAGCGGCGACCCCTGGTCGAGCTCGGCGAAGTTTTCGACGTGGAAGACGTGGACATACCCGCCTTCGCCGCCAAAGGTCAGCGCGCCGCTCGTGTGATGCATCTCCGCCTCGTCGAAATGCGGGAGGACGTCTGTCGCCATCACGCGCAGATAGTCCTGCTCGCGACCCGGCACGATGGACACGATCTGGACGATCATCAGCGCCGGCTTTTCGTCGTCCGGCAGCGGGTTGTCGAGACTGGGCGTCGTGCGGACGGCGTAGCTCTGTCGGCTGGTGATGACGTTTCGGATCCGGTTGATGATGGCTCCCCGGGCGGGGTCGCCGGCACCGGCCCGGTCGAGGCGCGCGAAGCTCTCGAGCGGCGTCGTGATGATGAACCGGTAGGAGTCGCCGAAGATGGCCGTTCGGGTGACGCTGCGCCACGGGGTGCCGCCCTCCTTGTCCAGAGCCGCGAGCTCCCTGTGCGCGGCGAGGAACTCGTCGACCCGCGCGGGGTCGACCTGGACGATGGTCATCTCGAGCCAGGGCGGCGGCGCGTCCTGCGCCACGGCAAGCCCCGCGGCAAGACATAGGAGCGCCGCAACGGCGACGGTCTTGATCATCTGGCACCCTTCATGATGCTCGAGATCGTGGCGAAGCCCTCCGGCTCCTCACTGTCTCCTGCCTCCGGTCTCCTGGGCGTCAGCAGGACACGCAGTTGTGGTTGTTCGTGGAGCCGAGGCTCTCGAGCAGCGCGACGGTCTCCGGCATCGGCGACACCCGCTGCACCGGGCCGTTGGCCATGTCGGCCGTGGTCTGCCCCCGCCGGCTGACGGCGGTGACGTCACCGCCCTGCTCGAGCAGATACAGAATGAGGTCGTCATCCCCGCGCGCGGCCGCGTGATGGATGGCGTTGTAGCCGTTGTGATCCCGCTGGTTCACGTCGGCGCCCAGCTCGATCAGATACCGGACCGTGGCCAGCCAGGCGTCGGGCGCATGCCGGTGCGCGTTCCCGGCAAAGCCTTCGCCGTAGCCCACCCCGGATGCCGCGTGGATTGGGTAGACGCCCGGATCGCCCGCCTTGAACGGCGGCAGACCGGACGGGTCGGGACCCATGGTCGTCAGATCCGTCGCAACCCAGAACCCTGGCGCGGCCGGCAGCACCGCGGGCACGTCCGACTCGTCGTCGTTCTCCGCGGTCGTGCCCCGCCGGGCGCGCCGCGGCGGAGGCGCCTCGGTCGGGATGTCGGAATCGGCGCCATGCGCGACTAGCAGACGCAGAGCCGGCAGGTCGGTCGCGTAGGCGGCGCGCCAGAAGGCGGTCGACCCCTCGGTGTCCACGAGGCCGCAGTTCCGGTTGCCGCAGCCGCTGTAGACCATGTACCAGGGGTGCCGCGTCAGCCGGACGTCGGGGTCAGCTCCCGCGTCGAGGAGCGCCGCCATGACGTCCAGATAGGTCGCCGCCTGGAGCTCGTGCTGCTGCGGTTGCGGGAACCGTGTTCTCGGCTGCCACTCGGCATTGATGGTCGCCCACAGCGGAGCCACGCCGTTGATGGTGGCGGCCAGGTTGGGATCGGCGCCACGCTCGATGAGCAGCATCGCCAGATCGAACTGCGCGTTGATCGTCGCCATGAGCAGCGGGCTCGTGGCGTCGCCCGCGCTCACCTGGTCGATGTCGGTGCCGCCGTCGAGGAGCGCCGTCGCCGCTCCGATGTGGCCCTGCCGGACCGCGTGGAGCAGTGCCGTCAGCCCGCCCTTGGTCTTGATCGTCGGCGGCCGGGCGTCGGCGTCCTCCTCGCGTTCGGGCACCTCGCCCGACAGATACCGGGCTCGACCCGCGAGCACCGCCGCCTGCACCTGACTCGCCGTCGGCGTCGCCCCGTTCGCCAGGTCCGTCTCGAACGCTGTGAGCACCCGTCGTTGCCGCTCCCTGGCCGCACCGACGAGCTGGCCCTCGGTCACGAGGTCGACCGTCTTCGAGGTGATCGCGGGGTCGGCCCCATGCTCGAGCAGCGTGCGGATCACGTCGACCCGATCCCGTGCGGCGGCGAAGAGCAGCGGCGTCTGCCCCCACGCGCTCTCGAGCGCGTCGACGTCGGCCCCGTGGTCGATCAAGGTGGCGACCGCCTCGCCACTTCCCGATGCGGCTGCCAGGTGCAGCGGCGTCACGCCGCTGGGCGTCGTCGGGGCCGCCACGTCGCTCCCCGACTCGAGGAGCAGCTCGATGAGGGCGGCATTCCCCGCCGTGCTCGCCACGTGCAACGGCGTGTACTGTCCGATGCGGGTCACCGCGGTCACCTTGGCACCGGCGTAGACCAGTATCTCCGCCATCTGGCGATCGCCCCGCTGGGCCGCCCAGTGCAGCGCCGACATGCCATCGCCGTGCGCGCCGTTGACGTCCGTACCCTGCTGGAGCAGCGCGCGCACCGCATCGACGTCGCCGGCGCGCGCTGCGTCGGCGACCGGCGTGGCGGACGGCGCGGCCAGGAGCACGGCCGCGGTCGCCAGTACGACGACGCCCGCGCTCGCCAGACGCCCTGCCAGGTCTCTGTGTGTCACCGGTCCGGGCCTCCTCATGCCGTGTCCGACGCGGATGGCGCCGACAGCGAGAACGTGCCGGTGCTGTCGCCGAAGCTGTCGATCTCGAGCCCCAGCGATTGCAGAAGGGTCAGCATCACATTCGCCATCGGCGTCTCGTCGGCCGCCTCGAGATGCAGGTTGCCGTCGAGATGGCCGTTGGCCCCGCCCAGCAGGATGAGCGGGCAGCGCCGGTGGTTGTGGATGTTCGCGTCGGCCATCGGCGATCCCCAGATGATCGCCGTCTTGTCGAGCAGCGAGGCGTCCCCCTCCATCGTGTTCTCGAGCCGCTCCAGGAAGTACGGCAGCTGACCGACGCGATGCTGGCAGATCGTGTTGAAGTCCATGATCCGCTTTTCATTGTTCCCATGGTGCGAGGCCGGATGGAACGGCCGCTGCGTGCCGCTCTCGGGGAACACGCGGTTCTGGGCGTCGCGGCCGGTCTTGAACGAGATCACCCGGGTCATGTCGGTCTCCATCGCCAGCACCTGCAGGTCGAACATCAGCTGCATGTGCTCGGAGAACGAGTCCGGCACTCCGGGCGGCGCGTCGGGCAGCTCCCGCGGCTCGGCGGCGCCGTCGTTGCGGCGCTCCACCAGCTGGATACGACGCTCGACCTCGCGCACGTTGTCGAGATACCGATCCATCCGGCGCCGATCCACGGCGCCCAGCTCGTTCCGCACCTCGGAGACGTCGCGCATGATCCAGTCGAGGATGCTCCGCCGGGTCGCCCGGCGCTCGGCCCGCTCCTCGGGTGTGCCGCCCGCACCGAAGATCATCTCGAACGCGACGCGTGGGTCACGAATCATCGGCAGCGGCTCGCTCGGCGACGACCAGCTGATCGTGTCGGTGTAGGCGCACGAGTAGTTGTAGGTGCACCCCCCCGCCTGATCGAGGTTCTCGATGCAGAACTGCATCGACGGCAGCGGTGTCGACTGCCCGAACCGCCGCGCGTAGAGCTGGTCGAGCGACGTCCCGACGAAGAGGTCGGACCCCTGCGTCTGCTTCGGGTGCGCCTGGGTCAGAAAGACCGCGGACGACCGGAAATGGTCGCCGCCGATTTCCGGCGGGCTGAACGCCTCGGCCATCCGGACGTCGGTGTTGGAGATGATCGTCAAGTGGTCACGGAACGGCTCCAGCGACTTCAGCGGGTTGTCATCCACCAGCTCGAAATCGCGGCCCACCGTCGCCGGCGCGAACAGGTGCTGGCTCGCGCCCCACTCGTTGCACCCGGGCAGCCCGTGCACCTCCTCGATACACACGAGCCGGGTCGTGTCGGTCGCCGCCACGACCGCGGCGCCGAGCCGGCCGGCCGGCACCATCGCGTCGAGGAATGGCAGCGCCACCGTGGCGCCGATCCCACGCAGGATCGTCCGGCGCGGCAGGTGCTTTCCAGTGATGAACGGCATGGTCTCTCCTGTTGCAGGCTGTTGAACGATGCCAGCCTGCTTATTCTGACTACAGGCTACAGGCTACAGGTGCTTCTCGGGGCGTCACTGCCCCCGCTTCCGCTGAAACGCGGCATCTTTCGTCGGGGCTGCGCCCCGAACCCTACGCGGGCGCTGCGCGGGGACCCCCAA
>JADFPE010000052.1 GCA_022562495.1 Acidobacteriota bacterium | reverse complement strand
CCGTCGTGGCAACGCCTGGAGACGGGTCGATAGATAAGGATCGAGGGCGGTCTGGGACGGACCACTGGATAGGAGTCGAAGGCGGTTACGTCGCGCAGAGGGGGGTGAGCGTCGCGCGCGAATATCCCGATCCGGGCCGACACTCCTACCGCCTGGCCCTCGGCGTCTGTGAGTCCGATGGTACGATCGTCGAGCAGCCCGTGGTGAAAGGCCAACAACATTCGGCTGGCGCTGCATCCGCGCTGACGGCGCCAGCCGGCGCTAGGCCGGTTCATGTTCGGGCTATGGCGAGGTGCGGCCGATGCTGTGGCCAAGGCGGATGGTTCCTCGGTTGAAGATTGCCGGTATGCTCGCTCGCCTCGCCTTGCAGGGGCCCGGCGCGGCGTCGATCTCGACGGCCGTCGGTGGGACGCGCGACTGTCACCACGGACTGCCAGGGGGCCTTGCCGGAGAGATCAGAGCGGTGAGATTGCCACGCGAAAGCCCATGAAGGGGCGTCTCGCGCCAGGGTCTCCACCACCGCGGATGGCGGCGCGGACGTTGCGCGGCGGGTCGTTGAACGACCCGCCGCGCATCACCCAGAGGGCGTCGGCGCCGAGCCCCTCGCGGTCGTCGGCCGGGTCGAAGGGGTAGGGCTGATACGGGCTCCGGGTCCACTCCCAGACGTTGCCGCTCATGTCGCGCAGACCGTAGGGACAGTCGGGGCAGGCGTAGCTGCCGACGGGTGTCGTGTCCGGTCCCTGGTAGTTCGCCCGGTCCCGGCTCGCTGCGTTTCCCCACGGATAGATCCGTCCATCCGTTCCCCGTGCCGCTTTTTCCCATTCCGCCTCGGTCGGTAGCGTGACCTGCCAGCTGTCACGGAGCAGACGGCTCAGCTCCGGCGGTGTGTCGTTCGATGCGCGCAGCGTGGCACCGAGCCAGCGACAGTACGCGAGGGCGTCGGGCCAGGAGACAGCCGACACGGGGTGGTGTGGCGGATCCTGGAGTGTCTGTTCCCCGACGCTGAACCCGGCGGCGTCGACGAACGCCGCGAACTGCGCGACCGTCACCTCGTAGCGGCCGATGTAGTAGGTCGGCAGGTCCACCGTGCCTTGCGCGGACGCGCCGGACCACCGCTCGTTCTCGAACGCCTGCGCGTCGGTCGTCGGGTCGCCCCCCATCTGGAAGGGCCCGGCTGGAATCTCCACGAAACCGAGCAGGTCGTCGTCCGGCAAGAACCAGGCGTCAGGGCGGAACCCGGGGAGATCGGCGGGCATCGCCTCGGGCGGGGGAGTGGTCCCCGCCTCGGCCTGCGATGTGGATGTCGGGCGCTGGGCGTACATCCACCCTGCGACGCCAAGCATCAGCACGGCCAGCACCGCACGCCCGACGTTCGAGGTCGACTGCTGCACGTGATCTCCGGGCACCGGCGTCTGATTCACGGGGTCCTCCCGTCGCACGCGAACCTCCAGCCGTGGTCGCAGGCCCGCGCATACACCTCCGGCTCCGGCATCTCCAGGAGGTTGCGTCCCGCTTCACGCAGGAGCAGTCTGAGGTCGAGCACGCGCGGATCGGCCCGGCTGAGATGTTCCTGATCCAGCAGATTGACGCAGCCGGCCTGGAACCGCACCTCGCAGGCCCGGGAGAAGTACCCGAGGGCGCGCTCGGGGGCGGCGGTCACGATGGTTCCTTCGGTGTAGTGGCGCCCAAGCTCGTTGCAGGCCCATCCGGCGTTGTCGCCACAGTAGTTGGACTCAATCTGGATGAGCCGGTCGCACGCCTGCAGGCGGTGCTCTCCGCACGCCTGCTCCCAGAAGGGCACGGTGTCGCCGCGGTGCCGGCCGTCGGTCGCCCCGATCGCCGTCATCGTGCCGAAGAACAGGATCCAGACGGTCATGTGGACCAGGTTGGCCCGGGCCGGTGTCCAGTCCGGGCTCCACCGGGTGACGACCGCGCTGTCCTGGAGGGAGCGGACCAGTCGGTCGATCCATTGCACACTCAGGTTCAGGAGCGGCACCGACAACAGCTTGTCGTAGAAGGTCGGCACGCCGATGGCGCTCAGCACCGAGTAGAGCACGAAGACCCCCAGCCCGTAGAGCACCCCGAACAGCGTCTTGCCGAGCGGCGTTCGCGGCGAGGTGGACGGGTCGGTCACGAGCAGGTGCAGGCCCAGGAACACCGCGCTCGGAATCTCGGAGTCGATGAAGTATGGGACCCCCGTCACCGCCGAGTACAGCGCGCTCGCCCCGAACAGCACGATCGCGGCCGAGCCGGCGACCAGCGTGATCGAGAAGCAGTACATGACGACCAGGCCGATCAGGAACAGGAAGAGGTAGATGCGCGGCGCGAGGGTGAGCGTCGTCGCGATATCCAGTCCCCAGGTCAGGTCGGTCGTGCTCGTCGCGATCAGCACCAGCGAGAACAGGCCCAGCGAGAAAGCGGACGGGTTGAAGATGTGCGTGCTCCTGCCGTCGCGCTGCCACCGCACGAACTCCTTGCCCATGAACCCGGCGGCCAGCATGAGGAACTGCAGGTAGAACCAGTCGTCGCGGAACCAGAGAAACAGGTTCGTACTGAAGATGATCGGGAACGGTCCGCAGCCCAGGACATAGTTGTCGCGGCGCGACCACGACAGCAGCATGTCGAAGACATAGGCGAACAGCAGTTGCGCCACCAGCAGCCAGGCATGGTCGTAGACCGGACGCCAGAAATACCCCCAGTAGACGAAGACGGCCACCTGCACCGATGCCTGCAGGTAGTGTTGCGGGCGCAGGATCGTGTGGAACGACCGGTCCTCGGCCGTTCCCCGCAGTCGAGCGAAGAGCGCGACTTGCCAGACCAGGAGCCCGACGACCGCCGCCCAGAGCGACCGGGTGAGCCCCACGTTCGCCTGGATGCGGGGGACGAACGAGACGAGGAGGAGACCGAGCGTCAGCGCCAGGGGTACCCAGAAGAGGCGGAGGGGTGAGGGGGGCGGCGCCTGGCGTCGCGCAGTCTGCGCCCCCTGGCCCGTGCCTCGTTGGCGCCGCGGCTGGGGGCGCCGTCGTCGTGCAGCTGACATCGGATTCTAGCTCGGCGGTCTGCGTGTGTACCGCAGGGCCGCGTCTGGTGCAGCACAAGAGAGAGTATGATCATATCCTGAGTAACATATGGCTAGGACTGAACGCGTCACCGTGACCCTGCCTGGAGAGGTCGTTCGGGAAGTCGACCGCCGCGAACAGAATCGGAGCCGGTTCGTGCTGGACGCGATCCGGCGCGAGCTGGCACGGCGGCGCCGCGAAGACCTGCGCAGGTCGATTGAGCATCCCCATCAAGACGGTGCAGATGTCGCCGACGCCGGATTCGATGCGTGGGCCCGTTCCCTCCCCGAGGAGGCGGCAGGCACTCTGGTCGATCTCGGTGCTGGGAGACCTCTCCGATGGATCCCCGGCGAAGGCTGGGTCGAGTCGGACGAGTGAGGCTGTCCCGGGGTGCCATCCTGCTGCTCGATCTCGATCCCACCCGTGGGCACGAGCAGCGGGGCGTTCGCCCGTGCATCATCGTCAGCGATCCCGACATAGTGGCCGATCAACGATTCCCGCTCGTTGGGATCGTTCCCGTCACCGGCACACCGGGTCAAGGTGCGCTCTACCCGGCTCTCGAGCCCGGTTCCAGCGGTCTGATCAAGACGTCCTACGCCTTGATCGATCACGTTCGCTCGGTCGACAAGCGCCGCGTTCGTAGCGTCTTCGGTCGAATTCGACCGGATGAGATGAGGGCAATCGATGACGGGCTGGCGCTGTTCCTCGGTCTGGCCGACGCAGGTCCACCGTAGCTATAGTGCTAGCAGCCCGTGGTGAAAGCCCCGCTGCATTCGAGCGGCGCCGCATCCCGGCTGCCGGCGTGGCTTCTCGGTCGAAAACTGGCCGGTCTTCTCCCTCGGCGCGCCTTGTACCGGCCGTGCGCGGCATTGCCACGACGGTTCTCGGTGCGACGCGGGGTTTCACCACGGACTGCTAGGACCTGGTGCGAGGAGCTTGTGCGTCCGTGCCGGTCCAGCTCGGAGCGTTGAAACCCCAGCCGACGATCTGCGATGATACGCGGGCCCACTGAGGATCGGAACACCCCATGCACACAGCATCCAGCGTCTTCATCAATGGCATCGCCGGTGTGTTCACCGGTATTGCGGTGCTCTACGTCATGATGAAGATTCTCTCGTTCGTCGCTGGTCGCCCGGCTCCGGGCTCCGCGCCGCCCACCCCCAAGCCCGAGTAGACATCTCCGAAAGGGGAGATCGTGACAGGTGAAGCACGTGTTCGTCACACCGGAGATGTCTACCCCCCGCGTAAAGGGGCTCTGAGAAGAGCCCGGCCAGCGATGCGCAGCCGACTCTCGTCTGGGCGGTGTGGGGCGGAGCTTCGCTAGCAGCCCGTGGCCTTTCTCGACCAGCTCGGCATCCTGTCGGTGACCTGGGGTTCGGTCGTGATGTGGCTGATCGCGCTGACGTTGATCTATCTGGCCATCAGCAAGGAGTACGAGCCGCTGTTGCTGCTGCCGATCGGGTTCGGCATTCTCGTGGCCAATCTGCCGTTGACCGGCCTGATGACGCCAGGCGAGGGGCTCATCTGGCGGTTCTACCACTACGGCGTGGAGTGGGAGGTCATTCCGCCGTTGATCTTTCTCGGGCTCGGCGCCCACACCGACTTCGGCCCGTTGCTGTCACAGCCCCGGCTGATCTTCCTGGGTGCCGCGGCGCAAGGGGGCGTCTACGTGACCTTCTTCGCGGCCCACGCGTTCGGGTTCACGCTGCAAGAAGCGGCGACCATCGGCATCATCGGCGGCGCGGACGGCCCGACGACGATCTTCCTTGCCGCCCAGCTCGCGCCCCAGTTGCTCGGCGCCTGTGCCGTCGCGGCCTACTCCTACATGGCGCTGGTGCCGATCATCCAGCCGCCGATCATGCGGCTCCTGACCACCAAGAAAGAGCGCGCGATCAAGATGACGAAGTCGCGTAAGGTGACGGCGCGTGAGAAGCTGATCTTTCCACTGGCGGCCACGATGGTCATCGTGCTGCTGGTGCCCGCTTCGGCGCCGCTCATCGCAATGTTCATGCTGGGCAACCTGTTCCGCGAGTCGAAGGTGGTGGAGCGGCTGACCGACACGACGCAGAACGCGCTGATGAATATCGTGACGATCTTTCTGGGCCTCAGCGTGGGCGCCACCATGAGCGCGGCGAACTTTCTGCGGACCGATGTGCTGTTCATCTTCGCCCTGGGGCTCGTCGCCTTTGCGGTCAGCACCGCCAGCGGTCTGCTGCTGGCGAAGCTGATGAACCTGTTCACGAAGGATAAGATCAACCCGCTGGTCGGCGCCGCCGGGGTCTCGGCCGTACCGATGGCGGCACGGGTGGTGCACAAAGTTGGTGCCGAGGCGAACAAGAAGAACTATCTTCTGATGTTCGCCATGGGGCCCAACCTGGCGGGTGTCATCGGCACGGTCATCGCGGCGGGGATCTTCTTGACGATGCTGGAATAAGGCGAGAAGTTAGATGGCAGAAGTCAGAAGGCAGCAGTCAGAAGGAAGCAGGAGGGCTGCGCCCGCTTCTGATCAGTCCGGGCGATTCGACAACGAGCCTAGAGCGGGTGAAAGGACGACATGGCAGAAGAGGTGTTGGCGCCACTGGCGGGGAAGGTCCTGTCGGTGGCGGTCGAGGTCGGGGCGACCGTCGAGGAAGACGACGAGGTGCTGGTGCTGGAGGCGATGAAGATGGAGACTGTCGTCTACGCACCGTGTGACGGCGAGGTGACGGCCATCAAGGTCGAGCCGGGCGACCAGGTCGAGGAGGATGACCCGCTCGTGACGATCGAGTGATCTGGATGGCAGCGCGGCCCTTCCCGCCTTCGCCACGGGCTGCTAGGGCGGACAGGCTCGGCCGTCGGTGACGGCGCCTCCGGTAGCAAGGCCTTCAGGGCCGTCGTGAAGTTGTACGACGAGGCATGCATGATCTTCGAGCTGACCGACGAACAGAAGCTGGTGCAGGAGACGGCCCGGGAGTTCGCGCAGCACGACATCGCGCCCACACTCGTGGAGGAAGAGAAGAACCACGAGTTTCGTCTCGACCGCGTCGCCCGGATGGGCGCGCTCGGCTTTTTCTCGTGCGGCGTGCCCGAGGAACTGGGCGGGACCGGCTTCGGGTTCATGGAGTCGGTCTTGATGGCCGAGCAGATCGCGAAGGTGTCGGCGTCCTGGCGTCTGCCGTTCAACATGCAGAACCTGGGTCCGGCGCTGACCGTCGCGAAGTTCGGCACCGAGGCGCAGAAGCAGCAGTTCATCCCCGGTTGGGTGGCGGGGACCCAGATCGGCTTCTTCGGTATGACCGAGCCGGAAAGCGGTTCGGACGTCGCCAGCATGAAGACGGTCGCCCGCGACATGGGCGACCACTGGGAGCTGCGGGGCAACAAGATCTGGGTGTCGAACGCCGTCGAGGGCGACGCCGGACTGCTTTACGTCATGACCGACCCGGGGAAGAAGCACCGGGGGATGAGCGCGTTCATCCTGGAACCGAAACAGGTCGACAACCTGGTGGCCACGAACATCGACACGAAGCTGGGGCTGTACTGCGCCCCGACCGGCGAGTTCGCCTTCGACGGAACGAAGCTGCCCAAGGACGCGCTGCTCGGCACGGCGGGGGACGGCTTCAAGATCTGCATGTGGCAGCTCAACAACACCCGGCTCGGCTGCGCGGCGGGCGCGCTGGGCGTCGGCGGCGCGGCGCTCGAGCTGGCCATCGACTACGCCAACGAGCGGACGCAGTTCGGCAAGCCGATTTCGCACCACCAGATGATCCAGGCCCAGATCGCCGAGATGGCCGTGGAACAGGAGGCGGCCAAGATGCTCGTGTACCGGGCCGCGTGGCTCAAGGACAACGGGAAACCGAACCAGTATGAGACCTCCGTTGCCAAGCTGCAGGCGTCGGAGGCGGCGGTGCACGCCGCGAACGAGTGCATGAAGATCTTCGGGTCCTACGGGTTCTCGACCGAGTATCCAGCCGAACGGTTGTTTCGGGACGCCAAGTCGCTGCAGATTGTGGAGGGGACCTCCAACGTGCAGAAGATCATCATCGCCGGGATCGCTTGCGGGCACACACCCAACCGCTGAGGGGGCAAGGCTTCAGCCAGGGAAGTTTTCGTGGGGCAGGGCTTTAGCCCTGCCTCGCAGGTCTGCAAGGCCTGCGCTACCGAGGACATATTCCGTGAAACCGTATTTCGACCCGATGGAGAGGTTCGGCAAGGCGCTGAAACCTGGACGCGTGAAGCGGGCCGCCGCCAGCGCCGACGAGCTGCGGGCGGTGGAGGCCGGCATCGCCGCGGCCGTGACCAAGGTCGAGGAGGCCGGGTTCCCCACCGAGAAGATCAACAAGCGGGGGTGGATGACCGTCTACCAGCGGCTCGAGTATCTCGTGGACACCGGCACCTGGCATCCGCTGCACACCCTGTACAACCCGCTGGAGAACGAGGAGGGGACCACGAACGTGGTCGACGGTCTCGGGCAGATCGCCGGCCGATGGGCGGTGGTCATCGGGTTCGACAACAAGGTGATGGCGGGTGCCTGGCTGCCCGGCCAGTCCGAGAACATCCTGCGGGCGACCGACCTGGCGGGCCGGCTGAACATCCCGCTGGTCTGGCTGGTCAACTGCAGCGGCGCGAAGCTGCCGGTCCAGGAGAAGTTCTACGGCGACCGGCGCGGCGCCGGCACACCGTTCTATCGCCATGCCGAGCTCGAGCAGGCGGGTATCCCGGTGCTCGCCGGCATCTACGGCACCAATCCCGCCGGCGGGGGCTACCAGGCGGTCAGCCCGACGATTCTGCTGGCTCACAAGGATGCCAACATGGCGGTCGGCGGTGTCGGCATCGTGTCCGGCATGGCGCCCAAGGGCGGGTTCGACGTCGAGATGGTCGAAGAGCTCATTGCGAAGACGCGTGCGTTCGCCGCACGCCCCCCGGGCGATGTCGCGACTCACCTCGACGCCACCGGGTTTTTTACCCAGGTCTACGACGAGGAGACCGGGGTCCTGGACGGCATCAAGGACTACATGCGGGCGATTCCGGCCTACGGGGCGGTGTTCTTCCAGGCAGCCGAACCGAAGGCACCGGCGTTTCCCCTCGAGGACCTGTATCACCTGCTGCCGGCCAACCAGAAGGAGGTCTACGACTTCGACGAGGTGCTGGCCCGTCTGGTGGACGGCAGCGAGCGGCTGGAGTTCCGACCCGACTACGGCCCGGAGGTGTTCACGGGGCTGTGCAAGATCGACGGCAAGCTCGTGGGTTGCATCGGCAACCGTCAGGGCTATCTGGGGAAGGGCTATCCCGAGTATGCGGACTACCCCGGCATGGGCGGCAAGCTCTACCGCCAGGGCCTCATCAAGCTCAGTGAGTTCGTGACCCACTGTGGCCGCGATCGGCTGCCGATCATCTGGTTCCAGGACACGTCCGGCATCGATGTCGGCGAGCTGGCCGAGAAGGCGGAGCTGCTCGGGTTGGGGCAGACGCTGATCTACTCGATTCAGCAGACCGACGTCCCGATGTTGCTCGTGGTGTTGCGGAAGGGGACCGCCGCCGCCCACTACATCATGGGCGGTCCGACCGCCAACCGTCACAACGCCTTCACCCTGGGGACGGCCGCGAGCGAGATCGAGGTGATGCACGGTGAGACGGCGGCGGTGGCCACCTACGCGCGCCGCGCGGTGAAGGAGAAAGATGCCGGACGGTCGCTCGACCCGGTCATCGACAAGATGAACGAGCTGGTCGAGCGCTACTTCGAGACGTCACGGCCAGCCTACTGCGCCCGTCATGGGTTGGTGGACGAAATCGTCACGCTGCCCGACTTGCGGCGGTATCTGCAGGCCTTCACCGGCGCCGCCTACCAGAACCCCACCTCGATTTGCCCTCGCCACCACATGCTGCTGCCGCGGATCATCCGGGGCTAGCATCGCACTGGCGCCCTTGCGACGTGTCGTCTCAGAGCGCTCGGCAATGCGGAGACTTCATGTCAGGTCTATAAAGGCCAGTACAACAAGGCTATAATAGCCTTATGAGAACGGCCAGCATCACAGAAGCCAAGAACCAGCTCAGCGCCCTGATCGACCAGGTCCGCAACGGGGACACGATCGTGATTACCGACCGTGGACGCCCCGTCGCGCAGCTGACCTGCCTCGCGACTGATCGGGGTGGCGCAACCAGAGGCCGCGTGGAACGCCTTGAACGGGAGGGGCTCCTGCGACGGGGGTCCGAGTCTGGTCCAGTCGCGGAGATCCTGCGGCCCCCGCCACGTCCGAAGAGAGGCGCCAGTGTCGTCCAGGCCGTCCTCGACGAGCGGGACGAAGGCCGATGAAGTTCTGGGACAGCTCGGCGCTCGTGCCGCTGTTGGTCCAGGAGTCGCGCACGAGGACGCTGGCCACGCTGTATCGGCGAGATGCAGATGTGGCCGCCTGGTGGGGTAGTGAGGTCGAATGCTCGTCGGCGGTTGGACGGCTGGAGCGCGCCGGGGCACTCGATGCAGAGGGTGCCGAACGGGCGTTGTCCCGTCTCGAGGCCCTGCAACGCACCTGGCAAGAAGTGCAGCCGGTGGCCGAGATTAAAATGACGGCTCGCCGCTTCCTCCGAGTGCACCCGCTCCGTGCGGCTGACGCACTGCAGCTCGCCGCCGCGTTCGTCGTCTCGGAACGTCAGCCATCCACACTCGAGTTCGTCTGCCTCGACGTTCGACTGAACGACGCGGCGCGGCGCGAAGGGTTCGTCACTCCCTCAGTCTGAACGCGACCAGTCCTGACACCTCGCCACCCACGGTGACCGCGATGTACTGCTGTCCGTCGAGCAGATAGGTCATCGGCGCGCCCAGCGCACCGCCGGGGAGATCGAGCGAGGCCAGCTCCGCGCCGGTCGCCTTGTCGTACGCCACCAGCCGTGGCCCGCCGTTCGTGCCTCCAGCGACCAGCGCATGGATCAGCAGTGTCCTGGTCAGCAGCGGTCCGGTGCGGCCCGCGTCGCCTCCGAGCGGGGCCAGATCGAGGTCGCGCAGCAGCGGGTGATGCCGAAACCGGTCGCCGTCCCCGGTGGGCGTCATCCACACATGGTCCCCGGTGTTCATGTCGATCGCCGTCATCCGTGAATAGGGTGGCTGCCACAGGGGCAACCCCCGCGGCATCACCGGCCCGGCCGTCAGCGACCGGCGGATGTAGCGGAGTGTGGACTGCGCTTGTTCCTCCCGTGCCGGCGCGCTGAGTCCGATGGTCGAGTGCGCGTTGACCGACGGCACATACAGGTATCCGGTCTCGGGGTCCACTGCGGCGCCCGACCAGTTGGCACCGCCGCCGACGGAGGGGCGCATCACCGTGCCGCTCAGCATCTGGGGGGTGTAGAGCGGTCCCAGACGGAAGCCGGCGACCGCCGCAACCGCCAGTTGCCGGATCTCCGGCGTGAAGTCGACCAGATCGTCGATCGACGT
Source organism: Acidobacteriota bacterium (assembly GCA_022562495.1). Taxonomy (GTDB): domain Bacteria; phylum Acidobacteriota; class Vicinamibacteria; order Vicinamibacterales; family UBA8438; genus NP936. The sequence goes on along the minus strand of JADFPE010000052.1, from coordinate 12,282 downwards.
TCCCTGATACTCGAACGGCGCCGGCCTGGTCGGAAACGGCTGGGTCGATGATGGAACTTCGCCTGCCAGGTCGGTGTCGGTGGGGACCGCCCGCTCTTCGATCGGCCAGATCGGCTCTCCGGTGACGCGGTCGAAGGCGAAGACGAACCCCTGCTTTGTGACCTGCGCCACCGCCTTGACCAGCCGTCCGTCAACCGTGATGTCGAGCAGATTCGGCGCCGCCGGTTGTCGTAGTCCCACAACCCGTGATGCACCATCTGGAAGTGCCACTGCCGCTCGCCGGTCTCGGCGTCGACCGCCACCAGGCTCTCGGCGAACAGGTTGTCTCCGAGCCGATGGCCGCCGTAGTAGTCGCTCGTCGCCGTCCCGATCGGCAGATAGGCGAACCCCAGCTCGTCGTCGCCGCTCATCAGCGACCAGACGTTCGTGTTGCCCGAATAGCGCCACGCGTCGTCGAGCCAGGTGTCGGCGCCGAACTCGTCCGGGCTTTGCGGTACGGTGTGAAAGTCCCACTTGGGCCGGCCGGTCCGGACGTCATAGGCCCGGACCCACCCCGGTGGCGCCTCCTTGGTCAGGGCGCGATCGTTGATGCTGGACCCGACGATGACCGTGTCGCGCACCACGAGCGGTGGCGATTGTGAGCTGATCGGCAGCAGGTTCAGGATGTCACGCCGTCCGCGCGGCGCGCGTGGCAGTCCATCGGTGAGATCAACCCGCCCGTGGTCGCCGAACTCCTCGGCCGGCAGGCCGGTCGTGGCATCGACCGCGATGAGGAAGCCATCACCGGTGCCCCAGAACACCCGGGCCACGCCGTCGTCTTCCCAGTAGGCCACCCCGCGGTGCCGCCAGGGGAGGGGCGGCGGCGACCCCGACTGGTACGCCCGCGGGTCGTGCACCCACAGGGTTTCACCGGTGCGGGCGTCGATCGCCGCGGCCTGGTAGAGCGCCGTACTCAGATACAGCACGCCGTGCACCATCAGCGGCGTGGCGACCAGCGCGCGGATCGACGGCCGCGTCAGAGACCGTCGCACGCCATCCCACGCCGCCCAGCGGTCCGGTTCTTCCTGTTCGAGCAGGTCGAACACCGTCTCGGCTGCAACCAGGGTCGTTCCCGCATCTGTGGACCGCGGGAGATGCGCGTCGACCGTCTTCCAGTGCCACGTCACTTCGAGGTCGGCGAAGTTCTCCGCGGTGATCTGGTCGAGCGGCGAATACTTCGTGGCGCCGAGGTCGCCCGAATGGCTCCGCCACTCGCCGCCGGTCGCGCCGTGTTGCGCCGTCGCCGGGCCGGCGGCCAGCGCGCATCCCACCATCACCGCCAGCATCGATCCGCCGTTCAGTCGCATGGGTCGCTCCCTGCTATCGATGATTGAGGCTGGTCCAGCCGCGTGACCGGGGGTGCTGTCACGACGGCCCTGACCGGCTTTGCTACCGGTATGGACGGGGCACGGCTTCAGCCGTGCCTCGCAGGCCTGCAGCCCTGCGCCACCGGGAGCACGCGCGTGACTGACCGGACGATGGCGCGCGTCGACACGCTCACGGTCTCGATGCTCAGAAGTCACCCGCCAATCCGGTCGAACTTCTGCAGGCGTTGTCCCACGTTGACCTCGGTGGTGTAAAGGTTGCCCCGCGAGTCGATGGCCAGGTTGTGCAGGCGGTAGAATTGGCCCGCGTTCTTGCCGAGCCGGCCGAAGTGGTCCACGACCTCGAGCGACGTCCGGTCTAGGATCCACACGACGTTGTTGGTCCCGTCCGGAATGAACACCCACCGCTGGGCCGCATCCACCGAGAGGGTCACGCCTGACACCGAGCCGCTCCCGAGCGTCTCGGTTCGCACGAACGCCTCGGTCACGAACTGGCCATCCTTCTGGTACACCTGCAGGCGGTTGTTCGTCCGGTCGGCCACATACACCAGGCCGTCGTGCGCGATGGCGACGCCGTGCACCGGGCTGCGGAAATGGCGGATCGGGCCAGCCTCCGGGTCGTACGGCGGCAGGTCCGTGTCGTCCGGGGGCTCCCCGTAGGCCCCCCAGTGCCGCTTGTACTCTCCGGTGTCGGAGTCGAACACGATCACACGGCGATTGCCGTAGCCGTCGGCGATGTAGACCTCGCGTGCCGCCGGGTCGACTTCGATCGATGCCGGGCGGCCCAGGTTCTCGGTGTCGTTGCTGCCGCCGCCCTGCCCGGCGCGCCCGATCTGCAACAGGAACTCGCCGTCGCCCGTGAACTTCAGCACGTGGGCGTCTCCCGGCCCGTTGCCGCCGATCCAGACGTTGCCCTCGGGGTCGACGTGGATGCCGTGCTCGTTCTCAGGCCACTCGTATCCGTCGCCAGGCCCGCCCCAGGAGCGCAGCACGTTCCCGTCCGGGTCGAGCTCGATCACCGGCGGCGCCGGCACGCAGCACATCCCTTCCTCGCCGCGCTGTCTGGCGTCGAGCGTCCGCGGCCGGTGGACGATCCAGACATGGTCCCGGTCGTCGACCGCCACGCCGGAGACCTGTCCCAGCATCCAGTTGTTCGGCAGCTCGCGTGCCCAGAACGGGTCCACGCGGAATTGCGGGATGTCCGATCGGGCGCCGCCCGTCTGGAGCGCGGGTGAGGTGACCTCCGTCTCCCTCTGGTCATCCGGTGCGGCGCAGGCCACCGCCAGGAAGGTCAAGAGCATCAGCCCACCCCGAGTCCGCGAACGCCTCCCGCTGTGTCTCGACATGCCGGATCCTTTCTGTGCCTCAGAGTCGGCCCGCCGCGGCCGATACGACACGAGCGGCGAGGGTCGGCTGGGTCTGCAGGTCCATGATGCAGGGAGACGGGGCGGGTCTCCAGGGAAAATTGTCGACTGCCGGCTGGCCGGGCGCCAAGACGCCGGCCACGACCGCGCCGCCGCCTGTGCGGAGAGACCCGGCGTAGGCGGTATAATCCCTATCTCCCGCGATGTCCATCACACCCGGCTGGTCATCGTCCGTCGTACCGAGGAAACGGGGACGACGCGTGACACGATACACGACGACCGGATACGGCGACGCGTTCGAGTGATACGAGGGCAGCCCTGCAGGGCCGTCCTCCCGGGGATCAACGACGGGCGGCCCTGCAGGGCCTTGCTACCAGAGGACGGACACCTGCGTCACCGATGTACGGCGTCGCGCGTCCCCACCGAGGAGGATCGAAACATGAAGCTGCTACTGACCGCCGTTGCTCTGCTGTCGCTCGTCTCGCCGGCCGACGCCCAGCTCGCCGTCCCCAACGAGGCCGGGCTCACCTACGGCCATGTGCACCTGAACGTCTCCGACGTCGAGCTGCACAAGCAGCTGTGGGTCGATCATTTCGGCGGCGTGGTGACACAGAAGGGCCCGCTCATCGCGGTTCGGCTGCCCGGGTTCCTGGTGGCGCTCAGCGCACGCGAGCCGACCGGCGGCTCTCAGGGCTCGGTCATGGATCACTTCGGCTTCAAGGTCCGGAACATGGCGACGTTCCTGGCCAAGTGGCGCGCCGCCGGTCGGACGGTGGACTCCGAGTTCACTGGTGCCGAAGGTCTGCCGAACGCCTACGTGACGATGCCGGATGGCGTGCGGGTCGAGCTGCAGGAGGACCAGGGCCTCTCGGTTGAAGTGGCCGGCTACCACATCCACTTCTTCACATCGGAGTACGAAGAGCTGCTCGCCTGGTATCTGGACGTCTTCGGGCTCGAGCAGCGGCCCCGCGGCAGCATCCAGTCGACCACCAACGTGCCCGGCATGAACATGAGCTTCGGCAACGCGCGCGGGGAGGCGGCCCCCACGCGTGGGCGAGCGATCGATCACATCGGGTTCGAGCTCGACGACCTCGAGGCGTTCTGTGAGCAGCTCAAGGCGAAGGGCATCGAGTTCGACGTGGAGTACCGCGAGATCGACAGCATCCAGCTCAAGATCGCGTTCATCACCGACCCGGCGGGTACCTACATCGAACTGACCGAGGGGTACGACGCGTATTAGCCGGATGCACGGCTTCGCCGTGCATCCGGTTGGCCACGGCGGAGGCCGTGCTTCCGGCTACGGCGTCGGCGAACCCACCCAGCCGGCGCTCAGGGCGGCGCGGTCGACCGCCGTGCCGCGCAGATACACGTCGACGATGCGGCGTGTGTTGGTGATGTCGTCCAGCGGGTTCGCCTCGAGCACGATGAAGTCGGCGCTCTTGCCAGCCTCGAGCGTTCCCACGTCGTCGAGTGCGAGCAGGTTGGCCGAGTTGCGGGTCGCCGACACGATCACATCAGCCGGTGTCATCCCCGTCCGCACCATGTCCTCCATCTCGGCATGAGGGCTCCAGCCGGCGCCGCCGTCGGTGCCGAACGCGATGGTCACGCCTTCGGCGCTCAGACGCGCCAGATTGCGTGCCTGGATACCGAACGCTTCCTGTGCGGCGGGGCGGTCGACAGAGCGCTCCTGCATCTGCTGGAGCTCGTCCGGCGGGATCGTCCCGCTCAGCCAGCTGAGGTCGGCCGCCACACCGGGATTGGGCAGGTTCGGGACGAGCACGACGTTCGGGCGCTCCGCGAACAGCTCGACCACTTCGTCGTCGACATCCATGTCGCGGATGCCGTGCGCGAAGGCATCGAGGCCGGCGCGCAGCAGCCCTTTGGCGTCTTCGAGCGTGTAGACGTGGGCCGTCACGCGCAGCCCCTGCTGGTGCGCCTCGTCGATGACCGCGCCGTAGAGCTCCGGTGTCAGCTTCTCGAACTGGCCGTTGCGGTCGTCGACCCAGATCTTGACCATGTCGACGTTCCGGGGCGCCAGCGCCTGCACGGCCGTTCTGGCCTCCGCCTCGGTCGAGATCCAGAATGGGATCTCGGTGCGGCCCGGCTCCGGTGCCGTGATACCACGGCCGACCGTCCGATATCGGGCCGCGTTTGGAATCACCTCGTCGCGCACCTGGAATGCCATGTCGCTGGAGCCCCGCCCCAGGCTCAGCACGACGCCGACGCCGTAGTACGCCTTCCGCTGCAGGTCCTCGACCAGCTCGTCACGGGTTTCCCTGAGATGCACGTGGGTGTCGATGATGGCCGGCATGACCGTCCGGCCGGTCAGGTCGACGCGCTCGGCGCCGGGCGGCACCTCCACGTCGTCGCTCCGGCCGACCGCTACGAGACGGTCGTCGTCGACGACGAACGTGGCGTTTTCGATGACACTGCCATCGCCCACGAGGAGCCGTGCACCTTCGAACACGGTCACGCTCGTCGCGTCCAGCGCCTGTTCGGTCTCCGGGGCGGCGCAGGCCGCGAGCAGGGGAAGACCGATCAACGGCAGGGCGGCGGCAAGGACGGCCGGGGACACTCTCATCTTCAGTCGATGCATCGAAGCCTCCAGGGCGTTATGTGATCGGGCTCGAGAAGGGGTCGGAAACAACCGTGGGCCGACACGCGCGGTGTGGAGCGCGTCTCGGCCCGTTGTTGTCGATCAGCCGGTCCGAATCGTGCGGGTCGTCAGGTCAGCGACGCAGCTCGCGACCCTGCCTCTCCAGCTCGCGGGCCCCGGCGAGAATTCCGTAGAGTCCGATGTTGCCTTCATGACACGCGTACTCGAACAGCGGTCCGTCTGTTCGGCGGAACGGCATCATGACGGTGTAGGGCGCCGTGTACACCGTGGGGTCCGTGACGGTGTACTCGTAGGCGACGGTATCGGGGTCGAGGCGAGTGAGGCGCTCGATCAAATGCATGTTTGGCGAGGTGAGGCCGCTACTCCCACCGCGGAACTGGGTGGTCTCAATGACCAGCGTCTCACCCTCCCAATGGCCGCGGGAGATACCGCTGTACTGCGGAAACGGCGGACTCGCGGTGTCGCCGATCGGGATGACCCGGGCGTTGTGCACCATTTCGTTGAGAATCGTCACATAGCCCGGCGACTGGAAGATCATCACGTTGTTGTTGTAGGCGCTGGCCCGCATCGGCGGGCCCGCGTTGAAGCCCATGATGCATCGGTCGCCCGTACCACGGTTCTCATACGAATCGTAGCGGCGCGCGATGGCCTCCTCCGGGCTCAGCCGTTCCCGCTCCGGGTCCTCCGTCGACGGCACCCGCGGCGGCAGGCGTCCATCGGGCGGATCGACGATGAGCGACGTCCGTTTGTCCGAGGTCAGCTCGATGCCGCGCTCGTACCAGAATTCGTTGTATGACAGCACGCCGCCCTCCGACCGCGGCGCGTAGCCGGACGCGCCCTTCTCCGGGTCGAAGAGGTCGCGGTTCTGACGACGCCGTTCCGATGCTTCGAACGCCGCGGCCGCCTCGGCGGTCAGGGTCTCCCGCCCCTCGAACTGCCTCGGACGCTGAAGCGGGGTGAGTGTGCGAAACGTGAAGATGCCGGAGATGTCCGGCTGGCCCTCCGGCGTGCGCATGGGCATCGTACGCTCAGAGGATTGCGCCGCCGTCTGCGGCACGAGCGTGAGGACGATGGTGACAGTGAAGAGCGCCACGAAACATCTCTTGAACATCTGCAATCTCCTATGGCTGCATGGCACCCGAGACGTGGACGCCGCGCGCCTCGCGCGAACCCGTACGGGCGGCCACGGCTCGGTGTTCCCAACACCGCCGTAAAGAGACACAGTAAACGCCGGGGCGCTCAAACGCAAGAGGCGACGTGTCACGATGCGTCACCGGCTCTGTATAATGCAGGTCCCCACATGGAGGTCATCGCATGAGGTGCTCCGCGATCATCGTGTGCGTGTTGCTGGCGGCGGGACCGGTTGGGGCCCAGACGCAAGGGGCCGAGGCGGAACGCTGGACTGCGCCGCGCACACCGGACGGCCGGCCTGATCTGCAGGGCATCTGGACGACCCAGACGTTTACGCCGCTGCAACGCCCCGAGCGCTTCGCCGGGCAGGAGTTCCTGACGGAGGAGGAAGCGGCGCAATTGACCGAGGTGCTGACGGCCGAGGGTGTCGATCCGTTGAAGGGGGGCGCGTTCGCTCGAGCACTTGGTGAAGCAGATGCAGAGAAACGGCGTGACACAACTCTGCAGACCGACGGGACTCATTACGACAATGCCATGTGGCTCAGGACCCAGCGTCCCAAAGGCCTGTCGAGCCGGAGAACGTCGCTGATCGTGGACCCGCCGGATGGCAGAATTCCGCCCCGAACCCAGGAGGGGCGGCAGCGAGCGGCCGCGCGACGGGAGCTCCGGGGCTATGACAGCTACGCGAATCGGCCCCTCCCTGAGCGGTGCCTCGTGTGGGCGCATGAGGGACCGCCGATGGTGCCACCGCCCTACAACGACATCTATCAGATCTTTCAGAGTCCTGGATACGTCGTGCTCTTCCCGGAGATGGCCAACAACCCCGCTCGGATCATCCCCACGAACCGGCAGGCGCATCTTCCCGCGGGCGTTCGCCAGTGGTCCGGCGACTCGCTCGGTCGGTGGGAGGGCGACACGCTGGTGGTCGACACCACGAACTTCACTGACCGGACCGCCTTTCAGGGCTCCGGCGAGGCCCTGCACGTGGTCGAGCGCTTCACCCGCGTCGATGCCGACACGATCCTGTACGAGTTCACGGTCGACGACCCGACGACGTGGGAGCGCTCCTGGAGCGTGGAGATCCCGATGGTGAAGACCGACGGCCGGCTCTTCGAGTACACCTGCCACGAAGGGAACTACGGCATGCGGAACACGCTCAGGGGCGCTCGTGCGGCGGACAGACGAGTGGCGGACGACGCGGCCAGGTAGTCCACCTCAGGGCTCGGGCACCGGCGTCCACGCCCGCGCCCGACGCTCGGCCTCGGCGATCTGGGTCGGGGTCAGCTGCCGCGCGACCATAGCCTGTCCCTGCCGCGCGCTGGCCCGTGCCGCACCGGTCGCCTGCGCCGCCGCCAGACCGAGCCACATGTGGGCGGCGACGACGTCGCGTGGGACCCCCTCGCCATTCGCATACATGACCCCGAGGTTCTGCTGCGCGGTCGCGTCCCCCTGGTCGGCCGCCCGTCGGAACCAGCGCGCCGCCTCGGCCGAGTCCTGCGGGACACCCGTGCCGGTGTCGTAGCTCAGCCCCAGGTTGAACTGCGCCTTCACGAAGCCCTGGTCGGCCGCCAGGCGGACCCACCGGACCGCCTCACCCGGATCCTGCGGGAGACCCCGGCCATCGAAGTACATGTTGCCCAGGGCGAACTGCGCTTCCGGGTAGCCATCGTCGGCCGCCAGCCGGATCCAGCGCACCGCCTCGGCATCGTCCTCGGGTACGCCCCGGCCGTCGTCGTACAGATACCCGAGCGTGACCTGCGCCGACGCGTCGCCCTGCACCGCCGCGAGGCGATACCACCGCGCCGCCAGCGCCTGGTCCCGCGCGACGCCCGAGCCGGTCTCGTACATGCTCGCGAGGGTCACCTGCGCCGTCGCGTTCCCCTGCGCCGCCGCCAGGCGGACCCAGCGCGCCGCGCCGGTGCGGTCCTCGGGCACGCCCCGGCCGTTGAAGTACATCTGCCCGAGGTTGAACTGTGCCTCTGCGTGGCCCTGATCCGCCGCCAGGCGATACCACCGTACCGCCGCGGCGTCGTCCTGTGACGCGCCGGTGCCGTTGGCGTACATCCTTCCCAGTCTGAACTGGGCCTCCCAGTGCCCCTGGTCGGCCGCCAGGCGGTACCAGCGCACCGCCTCGGCATCGTCCTCCGGGACGCCGATGCCGGTGTCGTATTTCAGCCCGAGATTGTGCTGCGCGCCCGCGTGCCCCTGCGCTGCGGCCAGGCGATACCACCGCGCGGCCTCGGCGTCCTCCTGCGGAACACCGGTGCCGGTCACATACAGCCGTGCCAGATTGAACTGCGCGGCCGCGTCACCCTGTTCGGCCTGCGCCCGCAGCGCGTCGACGTCACGCTGCGCGTGGATCGACGTCGTGAGCGCCGCCATGCTGAGAGCAACAGCGGCGAGTCGGATGTGGCGTGGGCGGCGAGCCGGCACTGGTCACCCTCGCACGACGATCGGCGTGGCCGCGACGAGGCCGGCGCCTTCCTCGATCGTGATCGTCTGGTCGGCCTCGACGGCGTCCACCGTATCCACCTGGCCGCTGGGCCAGGTGACACGGACGGTGCTGAGAGTGGGCGCGGGCCCGAGCCCGAACGTCAAGGTCAGCTCGCTCTGCGACAGGTAGCTCGACCCCGTCTTGACGGTTTGCCAGCGGGTGTCGCCACCGGCCGTCACCTCGACCCGGGCGCCGATGCCGTCGCGGTTCGAGGCGGTGCCGATGACTCGCACGCGGAGCACGTGGTTGGCGTTGCCGCCGTCATTGCGCAGCAGCCGAGCCGGGCCGCCGTTGGCGGTGACGATCACGTCGAGGTCCCCATCGTTATCGAGGTCCGCGTAGGCGGCGCCGCGCCCCACCATCGGGGTCCCCAGCGCGCTGCCGACGCGTGCGATGATTTCCTCGAAGTTCCCCTGTCCGAGGTTGCGAAACAGCTGGGGTCGCTGCGCGTAGGTGATGCGGGACTGCACGCGCTCGACATCGTCGGCGACATGCCCATTCGCGGCGAAGATGTCCGGCCAGCCATCGAGGTCGAAGTCGAAGAAGAAGCAGCCGAACGTCAGGGTCAGTCGCGTGGCACGCCCGATCTCGGATCGTGGCGCCTCGTCGATGAAGAGACCGTTCCCCTCGTTATGGTAGAGCGCCATCATCTCGGTCGAGAAATTGCCGATGACGAGGTCCGGACGTCCCGATCGGTCGTAATCGATCGTATCCACACCCATCCCCGCCCGTGCCACGCCCGCCTCGCTGAAGGCCACCCCGGCGAGGACCCCGATGTCCTCGAAGGTGCCGTCCCCGCGGTTCCGAAACAGCTGGTCGGGTTGGGTGTCGTTGGTGACGAACAGATCCATCCAGCCGTCGCTGTCGACGTCGAGCATTGCGACACCGAGCGCCTTGGAGGACGGGTTGCGCAGCCCGGCGGCCGTGGTCACCTCCTCGAACGTCTGGTCGCCGCGGTTCCGATAAAGCGTCGGGCTGTGCCCCTGGTAGGACTCGGGCGTGCAATAGGACTTGGTGTCGCCGACGAGCGAGCAGAACAGATCGGTGTCGGGGGACCACGCCACGTAGTTGGCGACGAACAGATCCAGATGGCCGTCTTTGTCGTAGTCGAACCAGAGGGCGCTGGTCGAGAAGCTCGGGTCGCCGACCCCGGCCGCCGTCGTCACGTCGGCGAACGTCCCGTCGCCGCGCCCTTTGAACAGCCGGTTCGGGCCGAGGGCCGTCAGATAGACATCGACATGGCCGTCGTTGTCGAAATCGGCCGCGGCGCCGCCCATGCCATACAGCGGGACGTCGAGACCGGAGCCGCGCGTGACGTCGGAGAAGGTGCCGTCGCCGTTGTTACGGTAGAGCACGGCGTGTGTGGCCGCGGCGTCGCGCTCGGGCCAGGCCGTGCCGTTGACGAACAGGATGTCTTGCCACCCGTCACCATCGACGTCCAGCCAGAGCACGCCGGAGCCGAAGGTCTCCGGCATGTACTTCGCCCCGAACGCGCCGTTGGTGTGGGTGAACCGGATGCCGGCCGGCTCGGTCACGTCGGTGAAGACAACTGGTGTGGCGGCCGAGAGGACGACCGCGCACGCGACGGCGACGCTGATCAGCAGGAAGGGCCGGGTCATGACGATGGGCGACTCATGAGGGGGGCGTCTGTCGATGCTCGTGGATCGCTTGCCGCTCGTTGTTGTCCTCCGGCGAGGCCCGACGGAACGGACCGGTGATCGCCTGCGCCGACTCGTCCGCCTTGAACCGCTCGTAGAGCGCCCGCTCCCGCGCCGCGTCCTCCGGGTTCCCGGCGCCCTGATGGGACAACATCAGATTGTAGTGCGCCTGGAGATCCTCGGGGTCGATGCGCAGCACCGCCTCGAAGGTCACGATCGCCTCGTCGAACTGTCGCTGCAGGAACTGGAGACGGCCGATCTGGCCGAGCACGACCCGGTCGCGCGGATACTGGGCGCGCGCCGCCTGCAGGTGGGCCATCGCCTCGTCGTAGCGTCCCAGCGTCCGCAACGCCGTGCCGAGGAAGAAGTGGGCTTTCGCCAGGCTCGGGTCGAGCCCGAGGGCCTGCTCGAGCAGCGGGATGGCCGCGTCGACGTCGCCCTCCTGGAGTCGCGTCCGGGCCACGTTCACCGGCCCGTCGGGGTACGTCGGATCAATCACCATCACGGTGCGGAAGGCCGCCTCGGCGCCGCGCAGGTCGCCTTGCAGCAACAGACCGATGCCGTAGTCGTTCCACCGCTCACGCAGCGCCGGGTCCTGCGGTCGCGCGACGGCCGGGAGCGGCGCGTCCGCATCGACGACCCACAGGGACGCCTCCGCCTCGGCCATGACGGTCGTCGGAATGTCCGGGATCGCCTTGATCTCCCCGGAGACGTCGGCCGTGTCACCCGTGAACAACCATCGTCCGTCGTCATACGACTCCGCGACCGCTGGCGCAGGCTGCGAGGGGTCGCGCACCCCGGCGTACGCCCACTGGGTGAACCACCAGGCAAACTTGCGATAGTTGACCTTCGCGCGCAGGACGATGCGCTCGCCCGCATCCTCCGGGATCTGCAACCGGTAGTGGACGGTGTCGGCGGCACCCGGCGGGATCAGACGCACATACGCGACCGAGCGGGTCATCCAGGCGTTCCGCTTGTTGATCGGGTTCCCGTGCGCGTCGAGTTGCAGGCTGCGGTAGAAGTGTGCGCCCGGGTCCACCGGACCGCTGCCCTCGTCCGCGGCCACCCCGCTGTGGAGCAGCACGCGCCCCTGGTCGTCCACCGCCTCGAACTCCACCCAGACGTCGAAGCCGTCGACGGTCCCGCCTGGAAAGAAGTGCCCGACGTTGCGGGTGCGGACGACCACCTCGACGCGGACCGACTCTCCGCGTCGCACGGCGACCCCCAGCTGGTCGAGTGGGGCGATCACCTCGGCCGGTGCGGGGCCTCCGGGGAGGCGCCGGCCGGCGCCGAACTGCAGCGACTCCTCGCCGACCGCGAAGGTGCTCGACAGCGTGGGTTCGCCCGAGCGCACCGCGCGTGCCGCCGGGGTGGGCGTGTCGGCGACCCGTGTGATGCCGAAGATGTCGACCGAGATCTGATCTGCGCGCAGGAAATCCTGCACGGCCTGCAGCTGTTCGGCGTCCCGGTTGACGAACGGGAGCGCCGTGTTCGCCGCGGGGAACCGGTGCGAGCGCACGTAGCCGTCGTCCGCCGCGGGGTCGTCCGACCGCACGAGCGGCATGTGGCAGGAGCGGCAGGTCTGGGGCGTGTCCGGGTAGTAGAACGAGCGGGCACCCTGGCCGGAGACCCCGGAGGCTTGCCAGTTGTCGTA
>JADFPE010000290.1 GCA_022562495.1 Acidobacteriota bacterium | reverse complement strand
CCTTCGTGGCGTTGCTTCATGCTCACCCCATCGAGACTGCTACCTACGCCCTGATATGAGGGGATACCTCAGATGTCAGGGGGCCCTTGGGTTTCCGGATCGCGCTGCTGACCGACTCCTGGGGAACATACATCGAATTGACTGAAGGTCGGAGCGCGTTGGATTAGCAGCGTCCTGCAGGTGGCCCAGTGCCGGTGTTCGCGGCGGCTATGTGATTGAGCGTGCGACGTTTCTCGGGCACACGGCGACGAGCAGCACCGGTCGTTCGAGCGAGGAGTGTTCGGTGTGTCAAGGGCCGATCGGGGTGGCCACTCGTGCCGAGGTCATCGGATGGCGGCCAGGAGAATCACACATGTCGAAGCGCGGTCGAGCAGGTGTCGTCGGGTCGATCATGAGAGTGTCGAGTCTCGTGATCGCGACTGTGGGACTGGTCGCGGTCGGCATCGTCGCCGAAGCCGGACAATCCGCGAGCGGCAGCTATTCCAACGCACAGGCGGCCGGCGGGCGAGCCGCTTACGCGCAAGCCTGCGCCGAGTGTCACGGGGCCACGCTGCTGGGGGGCGCCCACGGACCGGAGCTGGCGGGCATGGGTTTCATGAGCGTCTGGGGCACCCGCACGACGCGGCAGCTGTTCGAGTACATCAGGCGGGACATGCCGCCGGGACAGGCAGGCTCGCTGAGCGATGAGGCCTACTTGAACGTGGTCGCGCACATCCTGCAGTCCAACGGGTACGCGGCCGGGCCCCAGGCACTGCGCGCCGACTCGGCGGTCACCATCGGCACCGCCCCGGCAGGCGACGCCGTCTCCCCGCCGCGCGCAGCCGAGGTCCGGGTGTCGCCGTCGGAGGAGCCGGAGGCCGGTGCCCCGGCGGGGCGGACGACCCGCTTCGGCGACACGGAGCTGCCGCGCGTCACGCCGGTCACCGACGCGCTGCTGTGGCAACCACCCGCGGCCGATTGGCTGAGCTGGCGGCGCACGCTCGACAACCACGGTTACAGTCCGCTGGACCAGATCGCACGGGACAACGTGACCGAGCTGCGGCTCGCGTGGGTCCTGGCGATGCATGACGGCGTGAATCAGCCGACGCCGCTCGTTCATGACGGGGTGATGTTCCTGGTCAATCCCGGCAACGTCGTACAGGCGCTGGACGCGGGCACCGGCGACGTGATCTGGGAATACCGCTACACGTTCCCGTCCGGGGCCTTGACCGGGGTCGGGGCGACGCGCGGCCTCGCGTTGTACCAGGACAAGGTCTTTCTGTCGACCTACGACGCGGCGATCGTGGCGATCGACGCGCGCACCGGTGCACAGGTGTGGCGGACGGTCAAGGCCGACTACACGAAAGGCTTCACCCAGACGAACGCCCCCATCATCGCGAACGGCGTCGTCGTGAGCGGCATCAACGGCTGCGAGCGATTCACCGACGACGGCTGCTTCATCACGGGTCACGATCCGGACACGGGGACGGAGCTCTGGCGCACGTCGACCATCGCGCTGCCCGGCGACCCGAACAGCGCGTCGTGGGGCGACGTGCCGCCGCATCTGCGCGGTGGGGGCGATACGTGGATCCCCGGCAGCTACGACCCGGAGCTGAATCTGTTCTATATCGGTACCGCGCAGGCCAAGCCGTGGGTGGCGGCCAGTCGAGGTATGTCGACGCGGAACGACGCCTTGTACACCAACTCTACGCTCGCGCTGAATCCCCGCACGGGTCAGGTCGCGTGGTACTTTCAGCACGTGCCGGGCGAGAGCCTCGACATGGACAGTGTCTACGAGCGGGTGTTGATCGATGTCGACGATCAGAAGCTATTGTTCACGGCGGGCAAGGACGGCATCCTCTGGAAGCTCGACCGGCAAACGGGCCGTTTCCTCGACCTCAGGGAGACCGTCTTCCAGGACGTCTTCGAGACGATCGACCGCGAGACGGGGCGGGTGACGTATCGACAGGACATTCGTGAGGCCGTGGTCGGGCAATCGGTCCATGCGTGCCCGGGCCTCTTTGGTGGGCACAACTGGCAGGCGTCCGCCTACAGCCCGGAGGCGGGAGTGCTCGTGTATCCGCTCGTGCAGGCGTGCATGAATATGACCGGCCGTCCGGTCGATCTGGTCGAGGGGGGCGGCGGCGTCGCCGGTATCCCCGAGCTTCTCGAGATGCCCGGGACGAACGGCAATCTCGGCAAGCTGGCGGCCTTCGATGTGCGCACGATGGAAGAGGTGTGGAGCCATGAGCAGCGAGCGGTGTTTCTGACGTCGGCACTGACCACCGCGGGCGGCCTGGTCTTTGTCGGCGATGTCGATCGCTATTTCCGTGCGTTCGACGTTCGCACCGGCGAGGTGCTGTGGGAGACGCGCCTCGGCACCGCCGCGCAGGGGTTTCCGATCTCGTACGCGGCCGATGGGAAGCAGTACATCGCGGTCCCGACAGGGCTCGGGTTGTTTCGTGGGCTCACGGCGACGCTGAGTCCAGAGATCTACTCGCCCGCCACCGGCAACGCGCTCTACGTCTTCGCGCTACCGGACTGACCCTGACCGCCGGCGTCACGGTGTGCGTCAGCGGGGCAGGGGACGGCCGCTCGGCAGTGAAAAGAGGTCATGCAGATGAGGACTGTGGCTGGCATCGTTGCGGTGGCGATCGTGGGTGGGCTCTCAACGGGTGTGCTGTCGTCACAGGAAGGCAGCAGCCCCCACACGGTGACCCAGGCGGACATGGAGCGGTGGAAGGTGGAGCTGTCGAACTGGGGGCGCTGGGGACCGGAGGATCAGCGAGGTACGCTCAACCTGATTACCCCGGCCAAGCGGGTCCAGGCGGCCGCGTTGGTGACGGACGGCTTCGCGGTGTCCCTTGCGCGGGATGCGATGACCGAGGTGGCAGTCGACAACCCCCGGCCGTACGAGCGGGTGATGACGGTCGCCAACCCGATCGTCGCGGCTGACCGGATTGCGGTCTCGTTCCACGGGTACGCGCATACCCACCTCGATGCGCTCGCGCATCACTTCTTCAACGGCCAGATGTACAACGGCTACCGGCAGGCAGACTACGTGACGATGGAGGGGGGCGCGACGAGGAATGCGATTCACAACGTGAAGGATGGCGTGTTTACACGGGGGATCCTCATGGATATTCCCCGGCTCAAGGGGGTGCCCTATCTGGAACCGGGCACGCCAATCTACATTGAGGACCTGGAAGCCTGGGAACAGCAGGCCGGCGTGACGGTGACGGCCGGCGATGCGTTGTTCATTCGCACGGGGCGGTGGGCGCGGCGGGCGGAGGTCGGTCCTTGGGATGTCGGCGATGCGGCGGCGGGACTCGATGCGTCGGTGATTCCCTGGTTGAAGGCGCGCGATGTGGCGATCGTGGGGAGTGAGTCGGCGCTGAGCGTGGTGCCGTTCCCGCCGAGCAGCCAGATTCCCGGTGCAGACGACTATCTCCCCGTGCACAATTTCGTCCTGGTCACCTTGGGCATGCACGTGTTCGACAACTGCGATCTGGAGGCCCTGAGTGCAGCGGCTGCCGCGCGCAACCGGTGGGAATTCCTGGTGACGGCGGCACCGTTGCCGATGGTCAGGGGGACCGGTTCGCCCATCAACCCGACGGCCCTCTTCTGATGTGGTGATGTGGGGTGTCGAGGCGCCGGGCCGGCAAGGCGCGAGGAGGGAGAAGCTCCTCCGCGTGTCCGATCATCTACGGCGGGTCACTGCCGCGCCGTGACCGTGTGTGCAGATGATGATGTCTCTGATGCCACCCAATAGACATCATGATGCTCGCATCGTATCATTGACGGATGAGAACCACGCTGACCATCGATGACGACGTCGCGTTCAAGCTGAAGGCGGAGATGCGACGAAACGGTGCCACGCTCAAGGAGACGGTGAATCGGCTGCTCCGCCTGGGATTGCAGACGCCGGGCGGCTCGAAGCGTCGGCAGTTTCGCGTTCAGGCCAGAGACCTCGGCAGGCTGCGGGCCGGGTTGAACCTCGATAGTGTTGGCGATGCGCTCGAGCAACTCGAAGGGCCGACCTATCGGTGATCCTGGTAGACGCCACCGTCCTGATCTACGCCTATCACCCACGCGACGAACGACATGCCGCCTGCCGCCGCTGGCTGGAGACCACCTTCTCCGGCCTGACCCCAGTCGGTCTCCCATGGCTGTCGATCTGGGCGTTCCTGCGTATCGGCACAAACCCGAGAGCGTTCGAGCAGCCACTGAGCATGCAGGAGGCCAGGGACATCGTCAGTTCCTGGCTCGACGTCCCCGTGGTCCGAGTCCTCGAACCTGGCGAGCGCCATTGGGAGATCCTGAGTCAGGTCGTGGTGGAAGCGCGGGTCACGGGCCCCCTCGTGACCGACGCTGTGCTCGCCGCGCTCGCGCTCGAGCATGGTGCGTCGGTGTGCACGACTGACAAGGATTTCCTCAGGTTTCCGGGTCTGACGGTGATCGACCCCAGCAAGCCATGAGAGAAGCTCGTTACGTCGGGGCGATGGTACCTCGTCGGTCACGGTGACCCGAGGCCAGAGGCCGCGGCCTCCGCGTTAGCCTCGTTGACAGTGTCTCCTCCTCGAGCTTGGACTCGATAAACGGCTCCGTCTCGGCATTGACGTTGTGCACGAAGAGGTCGTCGTCCTCTGACGACGGCTCACCGTCCTTACAGCATCCCCTTGCCGCCCGAGACGCTGATCGCGAGGCCGGTCAGAAAGTCGGACTGATCGGAGGCGAGGAACGCGGCGGTGTCGGCGACGTCCCGGGCGGTGGCGGTACGGCCGAGGGGGACGCTCCGGCTGTTCGCTTCGAGCATTGCGAGGCGGTGCGCTTCGGCGCTGACCCCGTCGGGACGGATGGCCTCAGCGATGAAGCCGACCCGCTCGGTGTCGACGAGGCCGGGGCAGATCGCGTTCACGTTGACCTTGACGGCGGCCATCTCCAGGGCGAGCGCCTGGGTGAGGCCGACCAGGGCGAACTTGGAGGCGCAGTAGGCGGCGTAGCGGGCGTAGCCTTGTTTGCCGGCCTGGCTCGACAGGATGATGATTTTACCGGGCCCCCCGCGCTCGACCATGTGGCGGCCGACCTCGCGGCAGCACAGAAAGGTGCCCTTGACGTTGACGCGCTGAACCAGGTCGAA